>JAYTOQ010000634.1:0-2802 GCA_043747665.1 Polyangiaceae bacterium
CGAGCGTCTACGTCCTCTTCTTCGGCATCGTCCTCTTCTCGCTCGGCGAGATGCTGACCGGTCCGAAGAAGACCGAGTATTTTTCGCTCATCGCGCCCAAGGGGAAGAAGGCTCTGTACCTCGGCTACGTGAACATCCCGGTCGCGCTCGGGCAGGCGCTGGGCGCGAAGCTCGCGGGCTGGCAGTACGGACGCAACGGCGAGAAGGCGGTGCTCTCCCTCAAGTACCTCGCCGAGAAGACCGATCACCACGCCGCTGGCGTCTGGGACGGCAACGTCGATCACCTCGCGGAGTTCGTCGGCGTGAAGCGGACCTCCGCGTTCGAGACGCTGACGACGGTGCTCGGCCAGGACGCCAACGCCGTGAACGCGCTCTTGTGGTCGACCTACAAGCCGTACCAGGTCTGGTACTGGTTCTCGGCGGTCGGCGTCGCGTCGCTCGTGGGGATCCTGATCTTCGCGCGCGTCAGCAGGCGGTGGAAGGACCTCGACGTCTGAGCTGAGGAGTCCGAGGGTGGGGGAGGCGTGCACCACCAGAGATGCCGCTTTCGCGCCCTGAGGCGTATCGTGGGGCTGGATAAGTATACGCAATCGCTCGCGACACACTTGGTCGCACCCCGGCATGCTTGGTGCTCCTGCTGAGCCTTGAAATGCGCCTCTCGCTGCCGGCTCTCCTCCTCTTCTCCAGCGCGCTCGCAGCGGTCTTCGTCATGGGCTGCACGGCCGACGCGGAAGCGACGGCGGATGGCGAGACCGCGCTCGGTGACGACGAGCTGAACGCCGTCAACAACAAGATGGGGCTGCGGCTCACGTACGATGATCCGTCGGGTCACGTCCGCGCGACCATGAAGGCAAAGCTCCACGCCGGAGAGAAGCTCGTGATGCGCGTCCGTCGCGGCCGGCTCGCGGGCGGCGCGCAGACCGTCCTCGACTGCTCTCAGCTGGCCGAGGCAGTGCCTCTTTCTGCGAGTGCCATCAAGCCCATGTACGTCGGCCCGGAGCTCGATCGCTCGATGCTCGCTTGCGTCTACACGCAGCAGTGGGTCGATCAGAACATCCCGCCCGATGTCGTCCAGGAGCTGTCGGTCGACGGCGCGGACTCCATCGTCGATGCGTGCATCGTGCGACAAGAGGCGGTTCGCGCGCGCCTCCAGACGAGCCTCCAGTACGCGTGGGACGCGAACGACCCGCACATCGATCCCGCACTCGTGCACAGCCGCTGAGCCGCCTTTTTAGTCGCAGCGGCGTCGTTGCTTCTCGCTACGGTTCGCGGCGACGCTTGGCCGTCTTCGTTCGCGGCCGTATCCTCGGCAACGTGGCGGCGCGGGGGCCAAACGCCGATGAACGAGGTAACGAAGATCCGGGACGCGCTGGCGCACGTCGAGAACCCGCGCGAGCTGCTCGAGACGATGATCGCGTTCTCTCCGCTCGCCTTCGTCATCTACGACCGTGACGGCCGGTGCGTGCTCGCCAACCAGGCGACCCTCACGCTCTTCGGTGCGGCGCCGCCTGCCGATTACAACATCTTCGAGGACGACACGGTCGCCGCAGCGGGGCTGTCGGCGACGGTGCGCCGGGCCTTGGCCGGCGAGACCGTCCATGTTCCCCCGACCTGGTACGACCCCGCGGCCGTCGCGCACGTGGAGGCTCCTCGCGGGCGCCGAGCGGGCGCCGAGGTCACCGCGTTCCCGATAGTGAATCAGAAGGGAGTCGTCACGCACGTCGCCTGCGCGATCCGCGACGCGACCGCCGAGCTGAAGCTTCGGGACAGCGCCGCGGAGCTGGAGCGCCTTCGTGATTCGGGGATCCTCGGCGTCTTCGAATTCTCGAGAGCGGAGCGGCGCGTGACCGAAGCGAACGACGTCTTCCTCACGATGCTCGGCTTCACGCGCGAAGACGTGCAGAACCGAAAAATCGATCTCGTGGCCATGACGCCGCCCGAGCATGCGGCGACCGATCGGGCCGCGCTGGCGGAGCTCACGGCCACCGGCAAGTCGTTGCCGCGCGAGAAGGAGCTCTTCCGCAAGGACGGCACGCGCGTCCCGGTGCTGGTCGCGGCCGCTCTGCTGGCGGACACGTCCCGCGGCATCGCCTACGTGCTGGATCTCACCGAGCGCAAGCGGGCGGAGCGTGCGCTCGTGGAGCGCGAAGCTCGGTTCCACGCCCTCGTCGCGAACAGCAGCGACGCGGTCTTGCTGCTCGACGACGGCGAATCCGTGACGTACGCGAGCGACTCGACGGAGCGCGTGCTGGGCTGGAAGCCGGAAGAGATCGTCGGCAAGCCCGGTCTCCGCGTGCACGTGCACCCCGACGATCTCGCCAGCGTCGGCGCGGGCAGAGCAAGGTGCGTGCAGCAGCCGGGGACGCCCCTCCGGGCCGAAGCGCGGATCAAGCACAAGGACGGTACCTATCGTGTCGTGGAGGTCGTCCTCAACAGCCTGCTCGACGACCCGGACGTTCGCTCCATCGTCGTGAACTTCCGCGACGTCACCGAGGCCCGTGCCCTCGAGCTGCAGTTCTTGCAGGCACAGAAGATGGAGGCCATCGGTCAGCTCGCGGGCGGCATCGCTCACGACTTCAACAACATGCTGTCGGCGATCCTCGGCTTCGCTGGCATCGTCGCCAGCGAGCTTCCGGCTGCCGACCCGCTCGTCGCGGACGTGGAGGAGATCATCACCGCTGCCGAGCGCGCCTCGACACTCACGCGCCAGCTGCTCGCGTTCAGCAGAAAGCAGATCCTCGCTCCGAAGGTCCTCGACCTCAGCGTCCACGTCCGCCAGCTCGAGCGGATGCTGCAGCGCCT
>JAYTOQ010000635.1:0-2197 GCA_043747665.1 Polyangiaceae bacterium
CCAGAGGAGCTCGTCGGTCACACGGAGAGCCGTTCGCGCGTCCGCCATCGTGAACGAGCTTACCGCGCGGGGGGCCTCGGCGCCGGCGGCGTGGGGGGAGGAACGGGCGCCGGAGGCGGCGCGGTCTCTGCGAGGAGAGCCCTGAGCGAAGCCTCCAGGCGAGCGTCTCCGCTGGGGTCGTAGCCGATGAAGACGTCGCGAACGACGCCCTTCTTGTCGACAAGCAGCATCGTGGGCAGAGCGCTGACGCCGTAGGCGCGGCTGGTCTCGCCGTCCTTGTCGACGACGATGCCGTAACGCATCTGATGCTTCTCGGCGAAGACGGCAGCTTTCTCCGCTTCGTCGGTGGTGATGCCGACGACGGTGAGGCCTTGGGCTCCGAACTTTTCCTTCAGCGCGCTCAGTCGAGGCGCGAGCATGCGGCAGGGACCGCACCACGAAGCCCAGAAGTCGACGAGCACCACGCGGCCACGGAGCTGCGCGATGGACGACGGCGCGCCGGCGAGCGCGCTCACCTTGGTCCAGGCGGGCGCGGGCGCGCCGACGAGGTCCATCTTGAGCATGTCGTCGCCGGCGGGGCGGGCGGCGAGCGTCACCGTGACGGTGATGGGCGTCCCGCGCCGCTCGAGCTCGACGGAGATCGACTCGCCGACCTTTCTCTGCCCGACCGCGCGCGTGACCTGGGCAGCGGCGGTGGTTTTCGTGCCGTCGACCGAGACGAGGCGGTCGGCCTGGCGAACGCCGGCCTTCTCGGCTGGCGATCCGCGGACGACATGCTCGACGGTCACGCCGATGTCGCTGCCCGCGTCCATCTGCACGCCGAGCCACGCCGCTGCGGGCAAGCCGGCAGGGACGAGCGGTGCCGCCGCTGGAGCCGAGGGGGCAGGCGGCGCCGCGGGAGCTGGCGCGCTGCCGGGCTCACCTGCACGGGCTTCGACCGAGAGGGTGCCGAGGGCCACGCCCGCTGCGAACCCGACCGCTCGAAGGAATGCGCGCGTCATCTCGTTAGCTTGACCCATACGAAGACCGGTTGCGATCTCGACGAGAGCCACAAAAAGCGACGTGGCGCCACCTGCGGGTTCAGCCGCGGGAGACGCCACGAACAAGCTCGTCCATTCGGGCCATAACTATGTCAAGCGAACGCGAGGCGAAGAAAGAAGGGAAAGGGAAAGCGGAAGGGTAAGAGAAAGGTATTCGCTGTCGCGGAGCCGTGCCGAGAGCCGTTTCCGAAGGGAGATCGAGAAACGTGTTCGTTACTGCAGACGGCGAGAAGAGCAGCCCGCTACTTCATCGTCGTCGTCGTCGCGTGCTGCGTGTCCTGCGTGGCGCCCAGTAAGAACTGAAGGGAAAGAACTAAGCGAAAGGGGGCGCGGGCAGTCCATCCCCATGAGCAGTAGGCGTGCCAGTTTCGGGATTTCAGCGATTTCATGCGCTTGTAACAATCCACAGCCAGGAGCGACCGACCCGGGGGTGGTCTCGCGGTCAGCGTGAGCGTGTGGGTACGCACTCTTTTCGTAGTTGGCACGGGTCTTCCGCCGGTGGAAAAACGCCGCCGCAGCACCGCCATCTCTGCGGAAGCACATCGATCCGTTGACACCTACGCCGGCACAAGTATGGTGCGCCGCGTTCACACCGCGACCTTTCGCGGGGATGCGCCCGTAGCTCAGTTGGATAGAGCATTGGTCTACGGAACCAAGGGTCGGAAGTTCGAATCTTCCCGGGCGCGCTGAAGGGAACGAAGGCGGGACGAGCAGCATGTGCTCCTCCCGCGAGGCACGGGCCGCGAGGCAGGGACATGGACGCCGAGGACGAGCGCTGGATGCGAATCGCGCTCGACGAGGCCGATCGGGCGGCCGCGAAGGGCGAGGTGCCGGTCGGCTGCGCGATCGTCTCGGCGCGCGGCGAGCTGCTCGCCTCCGGTCACAACTTGCGCGAGACCGACGAGGATCCCACCGCGCACGCCGAGATCGTGGCGATGCGCGTGGCTGCAAGGAAGCTCGAGACGTGGCGACTCGAGAGCACCACGCTCTATGTCACGCTCGAGCCGTGCGTGATGTGCGCCGGCGCGATGGTCAACGCGCGCGTCGGCCGCGTCGTCTACGGCTGCCTCGATCCCAAGGCCGGCGCCGTCACCACGCTGTTCACCATCGGCACCGATACCCGGCTCAACCATCGCTTCTCGGTCGCCGGCGGCGTC
>JAYTOQ010000636.1:0-3095 GCA_043747665.1 Polyangiaceae bacterium
CCGGTGCCGGAGATCGTCGTCGACGAGGACGGACAGTGGTACGGCGTCTCGACCCCTGCGTCGGTCCAACATTTCGCGGCGAAGAGCGAGTCGCTCATCGACAAGCTGGAGGCCAGCACCGCGGTCGGAGACATCGCCGTCGCGAATCGGACGCTCTACGTGGCACTGTCCACGAAGGGGGTCGGAGGAGCCTCGGCTGTGGGTATCCACGCTATCCCGCGAGGCAACATCAACGCGTCGTACACCGCGGCGCCGCTCCTTCCGAACGTCACGCCAATCACCCTCGCGGCGGACACGAGCGATCTCTACTTCATCGAGCAAAACAAACTGTCGCGCGTGGACCTCACGAGCGCGAGCGCGAGCGCACCGGTCCTGCTCGCGACGGTTGGGGCCGGCGCCACCGCCCTCGCCGTCGACGCGGCGTGCGTCTACTGGGTCGAGGGCGGGACGAAGATCATGAAGCGCGCACGACGCTGACGCTGCGCTGACGTTGCTCGCGCTCGTGGCGGGTCAAGGGCCGATCGCCACCAGCGCGGTGTCGGTGGTGACGTAGAGCGTGCCGTCGTCGCCAATGGCCGGCGCGCTGTGGATGCGGCCCTTCGCGTTCACCGCGAAGAAGAGGAGGCCCGTCGGCGAGACGGCGTAGAGCTTGCCGTCGGCCGAGCCGGCGTAGACGGTGCCGTTGACGCCGACCACCGGCGTCGCCACCGCGCCGAGCGTGTCGAACGTCCACTTGCGCACGCCCGTCGGCGTCGCGACGGCGTGGAGCTTCTTGTCGTCGCTGCCGACATAGACCACGCCGGCACGCACGCATGGCGCGCCGGAGATGGCGCCGCCCGTCGCATAGACCCAGCGCTGCTTGCCGTCGGGCGTCACGGCGTGGAGCTTCCCGTCGGAGGCGCCGACGTAGATGGTGTCGTCACCGCCGACCACCGGCGACCCGGTGATCGAGGCGCCCGCGTCGAACACCCACCTGGTCGCGCCGTCGCGAGTGAACGCGTAGAGCCTCTGATCGGAGCTGCCGATGTAGATGGTGCCATCCGTCGCGACCGCCGGCGACGAGCCGAGCATGTCGTTGGTGGTCACGCTCCACTTCACAGCGCTGCCGTCGGCAGAGACAGCGACGAGCTTGCCCGCGGTGGTGCTCGCGTAGATCGTCCCGTCGCCGCCGATGGCCGGCGACGAAAGGATGGCCGTCAGCGGAAGCCGGAAGACCGCGCGCGCAGGGCGAAGCGCGACGCCGGCCTCGCTGCCGCTGTCGTCGGCGGCGTCGCCGGCGTCCGCGTCCGCGTCGCCGGCGTCCGCGTTGCCGCCGTCCGCGGTCTCGCCAAGGCGATCGACGCCGTAGAGCGTGCCATCGGTGCTGCCGATCACGCTGAGGCCAGTCGCCGAGCGCACCGGCGACGATTTCACGGCGCCGCCGGTGTGGAGCGCAGCCTGCACGACGCCGGCCGCCGAGAGCACGACGACGTCGCCGTCGGTGGTCCCTACCCAGAGCAAGCGATCGGCGCCGATGGCCGGCGAGCTCTCGCCCGCCGCGAGCGAGAGCGACCACTTCACCGTCGCGTTCTGAGGACCGGCGCTCGACGCGACACCCGCTCGCTTCGGGCAGCCGCCACGCATCGGCCACGGCGCGTCGTTCTCGATGCCCTTCGCGTCGCCGCAGACGTCGCCGAGCGGAACGTCGGCGTCGCCGTCGGGCGGCGAGGTCTCGCCGAGGAATGGCGCATCGGAGCCGCCATCGTCGGACGGCGACGGAGCGGCAGGATCACTGCTGGCGCACGCCGAGAACGCGGCGAGCGCCCCGAGCGCCGAGACCGCGCCGACCGCGCCGACCGCGCCGACCGCGCCGAGCGCGACGACGACGGCGAGGCTACGAAGGGTGTCGAACGACCGCATGCGCAACGCAGCGTAGCACTCGAGCGCGCGCTACCTGGGCGCCGTGTACTTCACCTTCTCGTCACCCTCACTGAGGTCGACGAGCTGGTTGGCCACCACGCCGCTGAATTTCTGGACGGTGGCGTTCTTGTCCGGCCAGCGGACCTCGATCGAGTCGATCGCGCACGCGGCGCCGAGGCCGAACGTGAGCTTCGTGTCGTGCTGCACGCCGAAGTGGCCATAGCCGCCGACCACCTCCTGCACCTGGCGAACGCCGCCTGCGACGATGGTGACCTTCGCGCCGATCGCGGCCGCGTTCGAGAAGCCCTCACCCTTCCCGTGGAGGCGCAGCTGCACGAAGTTGCTCTTCTGCCCGATGTCGTTGCGAAACACCTTCATCGTGTTCTTCGCAGGGCACTTGGCGTCGCCCTGGCAGCGCGCCGAGCTCGTCATCACGATGAGATCGAGATCGCCGTCGCCGTCGATGTCGACGGTCGTGTATGCCACCGCGTGATAGACCTTCGCGCCCGCCGTGTCGGTCACGTTCTCGAAGGTGCCGTCGCCCTTCTGGTGATAGATGAGGCCCCACGTATCGGGGTAGTCGGTCGACGTGAGGAAGATGTCCTTCTTGCCGTCGTTGTCGAGGTCGAAGGCGCCCACCGTGATGTTGCCCTCGTTCCAGTCCGACGCGGTATGCGCCTGGAGGAGACTCTTGTCGTCGTTGGGGATGCGCACGAAGCTCGGCACGCCGCCGGCGAGATCGTTGCGGAGGATCTGCGACGAGTCGCTCGACTGGCCGATATGCCAGTGGTGGATCTCGGCGTTGACGAGATCGAGATCGCCGTCGTTGTCGAGATCGGCGCACGCGGTGGTGAACGTGTTGCCGGCGAGGCGCGGGGGCTGGTCGTCCTGGCCGGGTGTCCACGAGTAGTTGGTGCAGTCGATCTTGGGCATCGACTCCTCGGGCGTGCATTTGCCGGCGTTCTTGCTGCACCAGCAGCGATAGAACTCGTTGTCCTTGTAGGACATGTTGTCGTCGGCAGCGACCGGGGTGCCCTGGCCAATCTCGGTAAAGACGCCGTCGTCGTTGCGCCACAGCTCGTTCCAGCTGCGGCCGTAGCCGCTCACGATGAAGTCGGGATCGCCGTCGTCGTCGACGTCGCACGCCGTGACGCCGTACGCGGGCTTGCGGTTCTGCCCGGCGAGGAACTTCGGGA
>JAYTOQ010000637.1:0-2425 GCA_043747665.1 Polyangiaceae bacterium
AGGAAGGCGAACGTCGTGGGAGTCGATCGTTGCATGACCCCGGAACGCTAATACGACGTCACCGGCCTGACACGTGCATATCGTCTGATCGACGCGGGCTGCGACTGCGTGCGTCGACAGCGCGGCGACGTGCCGCGCTCGCGTAAAATTTCAGTCTTTCGGGCCCTCGTTGTAGCCGCGAGGGCGGTACTTCGGGTCGACGCCGTTGTGCTCTTCGCCGTGCTCGAGGATGTCCCGCCCGAGGTACTCGACCCACGACCCTGGATGATTGCTCTTCATCTCGTCGAGCTCCTTCCGGGTCGGCGTGTCGGGTAGCAGCATCTTCTCGTCCCACAAACACTGGAGGGCGAGCGCGACGAGGTTCACGTCGTTGGGCGCGAGCTCGAAGCCGACGAGATAGTGTGGCCACGCCTCGGGCGCGCGATGCAGGCGGCACAGCGTGTCGCCGAGGTAGATGCTCGCCATCGGCCATTGCGGCGCGAGCTGGAGCGCCACCTCGTTCGCGGCGCGACGGCCTTCGAGATCGCCTCGTGCGCCCTTCATCACCGAGTAGTTGAGATGCGCCTTCGCGCTGCGCGGCACCGCCTTGCGCGTCGCGTCCCAGAACGTGAGGTCGTCCGTGTAGTCGTTCGCGTGACGCCGCGCGCATACCGCCTGGATCGCGAAGAAGAGGAGGATCGCGCCGATGGCTCCCGTGCGCGCGAGCGAGCCGACCTTCAGGCGCGCGAGCACGGCGCTGAACGCGACCGCGAACAGCAGGCTCGAGCCGATGGCGGGGAAGTACCAGAAGCGCTCGGCGCGAACCGTCGGCAAGAGCACCGGGATGTTCGACACCGGGAAGTAAGACACGACGATCCACAGGCACGCCGCGCCGATCACCGGCCACGTATCGACCAGCAGCGCCGTCGGGAGAGCATGCGGCGCGCTGCGGTTGGGGCCGTCGCCGAGGTGAACGATCGAGGTCGCCGTTCGATCGCGCTTCCACCGGCGATACGAGCGTGCGCCGAGCCATGCGGCGAGCGGGAAGGGAAGCACCATCAGGAGCGCGCCGAGGATGCTTTCCGGGAAGATCAGGCGGCTCGGGATGGGCTCCTGCGGCGCGGAGTAGTCGCCGGAGAGCGGGTAGGGGAAGACGAGCTGCTCGAGGCCGCGGAAGTAGACGCGCAGCGCGCCCGCCACCCGGAGCGCCCCGTGCGTGTTCACGAGCGGGTTGTTGAGAGGATCCTTGGGCAGGCTCGGCTGCGCGTACCAGCGGAGGATCGCGGCGAACGCGCGCGGCGCCCACGTCTTGCCGGCGTTGGCCTCGAGCGAAAGCTCGGCGGGCAACGGCGCGGGGAACATGCGTCGCCGCGCCTCGACGTAGAAGAGGAACGCCGCGCCCGAGGCGAGGAGCGCGAGCGCTCCACGAGCCCAGCGACGCGGCTTCGCGGGATGATGCAACTGCGCGCAGAGCAGCGCCGTCACCGGCACGAGCGGCACGCAGCAGAGCGCACTCTCCTTGGAGTAGAGGCCGAAGAGCGTGGCGAGGAAGACGCCGATCGCCATCCACGGAAGCCGCAGCGACAGCGCCGAAAGCGCGAGCAGCGCTCCGGTCGCGCCGAGCACATCGGAGATCCCGACGACGCCGCTCACTGCCTCGGTCAGGACCGCGCTCGCCGTGAACGCGGCGCCCGCGAGCCACGCGGTGCCGCGCCGCTTCGTGAGCTGGAAGGCGATCACGCAGACGAGCGCGCCGTTCATCCCGTGGAGCAGCACATTCACCCAGTGATGGAGGAACGGCGTCTGCTCGCGCGCGCCGAGGCCCCAGAGCGCGCGCCACACGAGATCGGGGATGGGCCGATACGAGCCGATGCTGCGCTCGGGGCCGAGGCCCCAGAAGTCCCTGTAAAATGCATCAATCCAGCGGAACTTGGGATGTGGATCGGCGATGCTCCGCACATACGGGTTCGCGAGCAGCGCCTCCTGCTCGTCGAAGATGAAGTTGGTGCTCGGGTGCCGCGTGAAGAGCAGTATCGAGAGGAAGCAGAACGGCACGAGCGCGAGGCCGAAGCCAGGATCGTCCCCGAGGAAGTAGTCGTGGATCCACTGCCGGAACGTGGTCATGAAGCGCGGATGCGCGCCGGTGTCTGCGCTCGCGTCGAGCGAGGGTGGCGGACCCGACGGATAGGCCGGCCCCTTCGGCAGCTCCGTCGCGGCCGGGTCGGACGGCGGCGGCTCCGCCAGCGCCAGCGTCACCACCGGCGGCCCCGCGTCCGCGTCTGCCTCCTCCGTCACGCGCTCACTCCGGCTTCGCGAGCTCGGCGACGATGGGCGGCACCGGCGGCGGCGCGTCGTCGTCGATGATCCAGTTGTCGCCCCAGAGGTGTGCTCCGCCGTCGATGTACCAGCACTCGCCGGTCACGAACCACGCGGCGTCGGACGCGAG
>JAYTOQ010000638.1:0-6342 GCA_043747665.1 Polyangiaceae bacterium
TTCGAGACGAGCCTCCGCAAGAACCTCCCGCTTCGTGCGGACAAGGTGCTCCGCCGCCTTCGCGAGGCCCACGGCGGCAAGCTGTACAACTCGCAGTACGGCGTGCGCGGCAGCGGCGAGGGCGTCTACGCGCAGACCATCGCGTCGCTCTTCGAACGGCTCGCGAAGCGGCACGGCCTCCGTCACGACGAGATGGACGAGATGAAGGACCCGCCGCCGGACACCTTCGAACGCCCCGCGAGCGTCTCTCCGGCGATGGCCCGCGCCGCCAAGAACGGCCAGACCTCGTTCGGCTTCTGAAGCACGACGGCTGCGAGCCAAGGCTGCTAGGGTGCCTCGCATGCATCAGCTGCGGGCGCTCGCGTTGTCCGTCGTCGTGGTCGCTCTAGCGGGGGCGAGCGCTCTCGGCGTGCCGGATGCGCGAGGCGATGCAGGCGACCCCACGCCGCCGGCGGCGATCGCGGCTGACGTGCCGATGGCGGCGCATCCCGATCGTGTCGTCGACTACACGCTTCGCGCGACGCTCGACCCCGCGCTGCACACGGTGCACGGCGAGGGCACCATCGCGTGGAAGAACGTCTCTTCGCAGCCGGTCAGCCAGCTGTGGATGCACCTCTATCTGAACGCGTTCAAGAACCAGTCGTCGGTGTTCATGCGCGCGCCCATCGGGGGTTTTCGCGGCACGACCGTTCCGAAGGAGTGGGGCACCATCGACGTCCGCAAGCTCACGTGGAAGGACGGCGGCACGGATCACGACCTCTGGTCGACGGTGCAGCTCCGTCGCGGCGACGACCTCGACGAGACCGATGCTTCGATCCCGCTGCCGCGTCCGATCGCTCCCGGCGAGAGCATCGAGCTCGCCGTGGTGTGGGACGACAAGCTTCCGTCCATCGTCGAGCGCACCGGCTTCGACGCCAGCTTCCACATGGTCGCGCAGTGGTTCCCGAAGCTCGCGAAGATCGAGCCCGACGGCACCTTCGCGCACTTCCCGTTTCATCACCTCGGTGAGTTCTACGCCGACTACGGGAAGTACGACGTGACCCTCGACGTACCCGAGGCCTTCATCGTGGGCGCTACCGGCGTCGTCGCCGAATCACGCATCGAAGCAGGTCGGCGCATCGAGCGACACGTGCAGGACGACGTTCACGATTTCGCGTGGACCGCGTGGGACAAGTTCCAGACCCGCAAGGAGACCATCGACGGAGTCGCAGTCTCTGTCCTCTACCCTCCCGGCTACGACGACCACGCCGAGCGCGAGCTCGCCACGATGCGCTTCGCGCTGCCGCACTACGGCGCTCGCTACGGCAAGTACCCCTACCCGCTCCTCACCATGGTGCATCCGCCGTCTACCGCGCCCGAAGCTGGCGGCATGGAGTACCCGACGCTGATCACCACCGGCGGCTCGTCGTACATCCCCAATGGCCTGAACCTGATCGAGCTCGTGACCATCCACGAGTTCGGGCACCAGTACTTCTACGGGCTCCTGGGATCTCACGAGACGCAGTGGCCGTTCCTCGACGAGGGCCTCAACAGCTACGCCGAGGCCGAGGCGATGGCGGCCTGGAAGGGGCACGGCAGCTTCGTCGACATGCTCGGCTTGAAGGCCGGCGACGCGGAAGGACACGCGGAGCGCGCGCGTCACTTCGCGCACGATGATCGCGTCGCGCAGCCCGCCTACGCATTCGGCACCGGCAGCGCGTATGGCGCGCTCGTCTACAGCCGCACCGCGACGATCCTCGAGACGCTCCGTCGCGTTTACGGGGACGCGCTGATGCAGCGCACGATGGGCGCCTATGCGCGGCGCTTCCGCTTCCAGCATCCGGTGCCGAGCGACCTCATCACGACGTTTCAGAACGAGATGGGGGACGAGGCCGCCGAGATCCTCCGCGACGCGCTCTTCGACAAAGGCTGGGTCGACTTCGGGATCGAGGCGCTCAGCTCGCACGGCGTGCATCCCGCAGCAGGCATCTTCGACGACAAGGACGGCAAGCGCGCGACGACCGCCGCCGATCACGGAACGCCAGCAAAATACGAGGGTTGGGTGCTCGTCGTGCGGCGCGGCACGCTGCGCATCCCCGTCGACGTGCAGCTCGTCACCGACGACTCGCGCACGAAGACCATCGTGCATGTGGACGCGACGAGCGACTCGGTGCGCATCCCCTACTCCGGCACGTCACCGCTGCGCGCGGCGATCATCGACCCCGAGCACCGGGTGCTTTTAGACGAGAACCCCGAGAACGACTTCGCCGCGGCGCCTGGGCAGAGCGGTGGCGGCGCACCGCGCACGCTCGAGCGGGCGACGTACTGGTCAGAGCTCCTCCTCGGAGCGCTCGCGCCATGACGCCGCTCTCGATTCGCTCGATGCACGCGCGGAAGCGACCGCTTGCGGTGGCGTTCGTGTTTCTCGTGGAGCTGGGCTGGGCGCTGCTCGTGGCGACGCCGGTCCATGTCTGGGCCCGGACCGTGTGGGGCGGGCACCCCGACGGCGACGCCGTTCTCTTCGCAGACGGCGCGCGCGAGCTCATGGTGTGGCTCGGGCAGAGCGACGCCGCGTTCCCGGTGATGGCGCGTACCACCACGGTGCTCCTGGCGGGCGGCGCGGTGCTCATGCAGCTCCCGCTGGGGGCGCTCGTGGCGTCGCTGGCGTTCGGACGCATCGTGCAGACCGACGACGACGGCACGGTCCAGATACGTTCGCTGCGCCTGCGGAGCGCGCTGCAAGTCGCCGTCAGCGCCTTCTTGCCGCTCGTGGCGCTGCTCGTGCTGGGCGCCATCGCGTCGCTCATCGTGCTGCTGCTCGGTGGCCTTGCGGCGTCGGGCCTGGACAGCACGCTCACGGGGTGGCTCGGCGACGCGCGATCCTTCACCGTGCGCGCTGCGCTGTTCGGAGTGTTCGCGGCGCT
The DNA here is from genome assembly GCA_043747665.1 of Polyangiaceae bacterium. Classification (GTDB taxonomy): domain Bacteria; phylum Myxococcota_A; class Polyangia; order Polyangiales; family Polyangiaceae; genus Labilithrix. The sequence goes on from JAYTOQ010000638.1 coordinate 2,904, forward strand.
GGCAGCCGTCATCGGCGTCGTCGTCGACCTCGCCCGCGCCGCGGTCGTGCGGGAAGCTGGGATCTCGGCGGCGAGCGAAACGTCGTCGCCGGCGTGGAGCATCATGCTGCGCGGCGTGCGGATCGCCCTGAAAACAAGCCGCGCGGGCCTCGGTCGAGCGGTGCTCGGCTGGACGGGACGCGCCATCGTCGGCGTCGCGCTGGTCGCGATCGGCTACGTCGCGGCGGATGGTCTCGGAGGAAGCGGCGGCGCTTCGCTCGTGCTCCTCTTCGTCATTCATCAGGCCGTCGTGCTGGGTCGCGTGGCCCTGCGTGCGTCGTGGATGGCCCGCGCGCTCAGCCTCGTCGCACCCGTGCAGGATGCAACCTTCCCGGCGCCGCCGCCGGCCTGATCACTTCGGCATGCGGGCGACGGCCATCGGGTGCGCCGACTACGCATGCGGCGATGATCGAGAAAACGAAGGCATGTCTCGACCCGACCCGCATGCGCAAAAACTACACGGCGGGGGTGCCGACGAGCGACTTGTACGCTTGCTCGTACTGGCGGCCAGCGCGCTCCCACCCGCGATCGAGGCGCATGACGCGGCGACGAAGCGACGGCCAGCGATCGGTCTCGAAGGCGGCGATCGCGCGTTGCACGGTGGCGTAGAGCAGGTCGGCGGTGGGCTCGTCGAACAGAAAGCCGGTGCCGGTCTCCAGCTTCGAGTCGCAGTCGACGATGGTGTCGACGAGACCGCCGGTGGCGTGGGCGACCGGGGGCGCGCCGTAGCGCTGCGCGTAGAGCTGGACGAGACCGCACGGCTCGAAGCGGCTCGGCACGAGCGCGATGTCGGCGCCGGCGAAGATGCGATGGATCTGCGCCTCGGGCGCGTTGCGGATGAAGACCACGCGGCCATGGCTCTTCTCGACCGCCTGCTCGAGCTTCGCGACGTAGGCGTCGTCACCGTCGCCGGCGATGACGACCTGCGCGTCACTCCCGCGGAGGATGCGCGGGATCGCGTCGATCACGAGGTCGGTGCCCTTCTGCGCGACGAGCCGACCGACGCTGGCGATGACGGCCGCCTTTTCCTCGATGGCGAGGCCGAGCTCCTTCTGGAGGGCGCCCTTGCAGCGCGCCTTGTTCGCCGCGTCCTCGGCGTCGTAGCGCGCGACGATGTTCGAGTCGGTCGCCGGGTTCCAGACCCCGTAGTCGACGCCGTTCATGATGCCGCTGATGCGCGGCTTCGCGCGGAGCACGCCGTCGAGGCGACAGCCGCCCGCCTCGGACTGGATCTCCTTCGCGTACGTGGCGCTCACGGTGGTGACGGCGTCCGCGGACACGATGCCCTGCTTGAGGAAGTTCACTTGGCCGTAGAACTCGATGCCGCCGACGTTGAAGTCGCTCTGCGCCATGCCGATGTCGGCGAGGAGATCCTTCGACCCCTGCATTCTCGGGAAGACGCCTTGGTGCGCGACGTTGTGAATGGTGAGGAGCGAGGGCGTCTTCACGCCGAGGTCCTTCAAGTACTTGCTGACGAGCGCGGTCGGCCAGTCGTTGACGTGGACGAGGTCGGGCGGCGAGCCGCTCTCGGCACGCTGCTTCACGATCTCGGCGACGGCGCGCGAGAGCACGGCGAAGCGCATCGCGTTGTCGGGATAGTCCTCGTTCCGATGGCCGTAGACGCCGGCGCGATCGAAGAGGCCAGGCGCGTCGAGGAGAACGAGATCGACCCCCGACGGGAGGCGGCCGTCATAGACGGTGACCTCGTGCTTCTTTCGCGTCTCGCCGGTGCCGAGCTCGAGCTCGAGCGGCGTGAGGCGTCGCGCGAGGAGGAGGCCGGCCTCCTCGAACGCGGGGAACCGCGGCATCACGATGGTGACCTTGTGGCCGAGCGCCTTCAGGGTCTTGGGCAGCGCTGCGCTGACGTCGGCGAGGCCGCCGACTTTGACGAACGGCGCGAGCTCGGTGGTGACGAACAGGATCTCCATGAGGCGCGGTTTCTACCATTTTTCCGGGGTCACAGGAGAACGCTTCCCGCGGTCCCGCGGCGTGGCTAAGGAGGCAGGGTGACCCGGCTGCGCGTATCCGACGCGATCGAGAGCGTCGAGATCGTCCGTCCCGACGGCGTTCCCGAGGGCTCGGTCCTGAGCATCTTCCGAGTGCCTCCCGAGGTGGCGGGGCAGCGGCTCGACGTTTTCCTGCAGAGCCAGCTCAAGCGAACGAGCCGCACGCGCACGCAGTACATCGTCAAGGTCAGCGCCTACGACGTGCGCGGCAAGCGGCTGCGCTCGAACCATCGCGTGCAGACCGAGGAGCACGTCCTCCTGTGGCGCGCGCCCTGGGACGAGGAGCAGGTCCCGACCGACGTCCCGATCCTGTTCGAGGACGAGCACATCCTCGCCGTCGACAAGCCCGCGCTCCTGCCGGTGCACCCCACCGCGCGCTACCACAAGAACACGCTCATCAACGTGCTGAAGGCGCTCCGGCCGGGGCAGTTCCTCTCGCTCGGTCATCGGATCGACCGCGAGACGAGCGGAGTCTTGCTGGTCGCGAAGTCGAGCGCCGCCGATCGCGCGCTCAAGAAGATCATCGAGAGCCGCGGCATCGAGAAGACGTACATCGCGATGACCTGGGGCTCTCCGGATCGCGAGCGCGCGAAGGACATCGCCGGCACGGTGTCCGATGCGACGGCGGACGGCCCGGGCGCGTTCCGCTTCCAGCGCTCGATCGAGCTCGATCCCACGAGCTCTTACCGCGTGAAGATGCGTCTCGGCATCTCCGAGGATGCGATGACCGCGTCGACGCGCTTCCGCGTGGAGGCGACGCGCGCAGGGACCCGCTCCGGCATCGAAAACATGCACTATGCACGCGTTCGCTGCGAGCTGGAGACGGGGCGGCAACACCAGATCCGCGTCCACCTCGCGAGCCTGGGATCGCCGATCGTGGGCGACAAGCTCTATGGCCCCGACGAGACGTGCTTCGCGCGTGGCGCCGACGGTGAGCTCACCGAAGAAGACCTCGTGCGCCTCGAGCTGCCGCGGCACGCGCTGCATGCAGCGCGGCTCGCGCTCGCGCATCCGATGACCGGCGCGCCGCTCGTCGTCGAGGCGCCGTTCCCCGCCGACCTCGAAGCGTTCTGGCAGTCGATCGCGTGAGCGGCGCGCGCGGGGCGCGCGTCGTTGGGGACGCGGGGCGCGTGTAGGGCACCCGCACACGCAGGTCGCCGCCATCTGGCACCGAGCTGTAACGATTTGCCGCCTCGACGTAACACGCGTGCAACTTCAGTCTCGACGGACTCTCGACGTAGCGTCTACGGGCAGTCAGACGCGCTCGAGGGCGTGCCCTTCTCGGAGCCCGCCGTCCACGCGTTGAGCGAGAGACACCAGCCAGTGCTGGTCGACTCGGACCCGGCGCCGAGTGACTTGAGCTGGATCGAGCGGCCGCCCGACTGACTGAACCA
>JAYTOQ010000639.1:0-9383 GCA_043747665.1 Polyangiaceae bacterium
TACCGCGCATCGTCGCCATGCGACTCGGCTGGGCGCTCGCCGTCGCGACGGGAACGCTCTTCCTCCTCGTCCCGGGTCTGTGGCTCGCTGCGCTGTTCCTCTTCGTCGACGAGGTGATGATCCTCGAGCGCTCCGCCATCAGCCCTGCGTTCGGGCGCTCGAACCGCATAGCCATGGGTGGCATCGGCGACGCGCTGATCGGCGTCTGCATGACGGTGCTCGTGCCTGCCCTCGCGATGCTGCTCGCCGACGTCGGCGGGCGCGCGTTCATCGGCGAGCTACTTCAGTTCCGCCCGCCGGTGCCGGCCTGGACGGCAGGCGGCAGCGTGCTCGCGACGCTGGGCTGGTTCGGGATCATCCCCTACGTCGCGACCACGCGGTTCTTCACGTACCTCAACATGCGGACGCGCGCCGAGGGCTGGGACATCCAGACTCGCTTCGCGGCCATCGCGGCGCGCAACCAGCGCGAGCAGGAGGCAGCGTGACGACGACGCAGCAGAACCTCGCCGACGCGCAGCGCGAAGGTCACTACACCTTCTGCACCGCGCCGAAGGTCCCGCTGTCGCCCCGTGCCGAGGAGCTCTGTCCGCTCACGAAGCACGTCGACGGCTGCGAGGGCTTCGCGGCAGCATGCCGTGGCGAGCTCAGCGCGCGCGCGGGAAGGAGCGGCGAGACTCCTGAGGAGATGACGAAGCATCCCGATCGGACTTCATCGCACGAGCTCCCCGGTGCGGTCGGGACGGCCGCGCAAGGGCTGGTATGGATGCTCGTGATCGGCGCGGTGATCGCTATCGCCATCCCGCTGGTGCGCGCCATCCTCCGCGCGCGCCGCGACAAGGCGCTCGCCGACGTGCCAGAGCCGCCCAACGTCGCCGTCGCCGAGATCCTCGCCCCGCCTCGGCAGGCAGAGGCCATAGCGGATGCCGAGGCCGCGCTGCGCGAGGCCGACGATCACGCGCGGCGCGGTGATTTCACGCGCGCGCTGGGGCTTTACCTCGCCGCGTCGCTCGCGGCGCTCGATCGACGCGGCGCGATCAGGCTCGCTCGCTCCCGCACCAACGGCGAGTACGTGCGGTCGTGTGCCGAAAACCATAGCCGCACTGCCCTTCGTGAGATCGTCCGCGAGGTCGATCGCGTCGAATTTGGCCACCTCGCGCCGACGAGCGAAGGCGTCGCGCGTATCGCATCGAGCGCCAACGCCGTGGTGCGCGCGGGCCCGAGCGGCGCAGCGCGAGGCGCAGCATCGATCGCGACCATCGCGCTCTCGATGCTCTTCGCGCTCGCGCCGCTCGGATGCGGCGGCCCCCACACGGGCTCGGACAGCGGAAGGACGAGCGGCATCGACGATCCGTCGGGCGACGAGCTGCCGCTCGATCTGCTCCGTCGTGCCGGCTTCGACGCAGCGTATCTCGGCAGCTCGCTCGCTGCGCTGCCGGTGCCGGGACCGACGGACCCTTCGCCGATCGTCGTCGTCGACGTGGTGCGCGTCACCCTCGAGGAGGAGTCGTCCGCGCATCTCATGCGCTGGGTGGAAGCCGGCGGTGTCCTGGTGCTCTTCGGCCCACCGGCGTTCTGGCCGACCGAGCTCGGCGCGTCGAGCGACCTTGCGACGAGCGACCAGGTGAACGTCGTTACCGGCGAGACCCTTGCCGCCGGCGCGCACGTCGGCGTCCCGCATGCGCTCTCGTGGCCCAGCAGTGAGGCCATCGCGTGGGTCGACAAGAGCGTGTATGCTGCACACAAAACGTTCGGGAAGGGCGCGGTCGTCGGTGTCGCCGGACACGAGCTCGTCACGAACGTCGGGGTCGCGAGTCCCGACAACGCCGCCGCGTTCGCGGCCCTGCTCGAGGTCGCCGCCGGCGATCGCCACAGCAGCGCCGTAGCCGACGAGTCGGCGCATGCCGCGCCGCCCGTGCAGATCCGCTTCGCGCAGGGGCTCGACGGCATCGCCCCGCCGAGCAATCCGTTCTCCGCGCTGGTCCAGGCCGGGCTCGGACGCGGCGCCTGGCATGCGCTGGCCGCGTCGGCCGTGCTCTTCCTTGCGTTCGGCATACGCCAGGCCCGCGCTCGACCCGCGATTCCGAAGCCGCGCCGCGCGTTCGCCGAGCACGTCGAGGCGACCGGCGCCTTCTACGGACGCGCGCGCGCGCTCGGTCACGCGCTCGCTTCGTACGGCCGCTTCGCGGAGATGCGCCTCCGTGAGCGCGTCCCGCGCGGAGGCGATCCGGTGCAGTTCCTCGCGGCGCGCGCGAAGGTTCCCGCCGAGGAGGCGGCCCGCGTCTGGAAGCGCGCGACGGAGGCGAGCGCCGAAGATCCGCCGCGCGGCGACGAGCTCACGACCATCCGCGACCTGGGCGCCATGCTCGCCAAGGCCCTCGAGACCACGCGCTGACGAGCTGGCGGGCTACTACGTGAACGAAGCGACCAGCGCTCGCGCTTCCACGATGTTGTCTTCGATGCTGCAGTACGTCCAGCCGCCGTAGCGACCGACCGGATAGACGCCGCGCGCCCGGAGGTCGGCGGCGAGCCGCAGCTGCTCGGCGATCGACTGCTTCGTGATGTGCACGTACGCCGGATCCATCACCACCGAGTGCTCGGCGACGAGGCGGTGATCGCTGATGACGCCGGTACGCTTCAGATCGGCGAGCACGTGCTCGCGCACCGAGGCAGCATCGATGACCGCATCCTTGGCGAAGCCGATCTCGACGTACAGGCTCAGGCGGTCGCCGTCGAAGATGTTGTCGTAGAAGCCGACGCGGTAGAAGCTCGTGCTCGGGTCCGGGTAGTAGACCCAGTGCACGTCGCGCCTCCCCTTCTTGTCGAAGCCGAGGTTGAAGACGAGCACCTTGTTCCACGAGAAGATCGCCTCGTCGTGCGGGACGCTCGTCATCGCGAGGAGCTTGTTGAACGGCGCCGAGGACACGAAGCGCTCGAACCCGATCTCGCGCTTCGGCGTGACGGCCACCTTGCGCTCGAGATCGACGCGAAGGACGGGCTCACCCGTGGCGATGGCCCCGGGCCTGAGCACGCTGGCGAGCGCGTTGACGTACTCGATGGCGCCGCCGGCGGGATACGTGAACGTCGCGTTGTAGCTCGCGTTGTCCGCGACCTTCATGTTGCGGATGATGTCGGTCAGATCCGCGTGCGGGAAGAACCGCCCCATCGCGTCTTTGTCGAGCGTGCCGAGGTCGGTCGCGTAAAGCTTCTCGTTGTAGGGAACGAGGAATTTCTCGGCGATCGAGCGACCGAAGCGTGCATAGAGCATGCTCTTGAAGCTGTCGTCCGCCGGCTCGTGCGCCTCCTTCGTCGCATGCGCGAGATACAGGTCGTAGAGGCAGTCGATGAAGTCCTGCTGCGGGAGCTGGTGAATGTTCTTCTGGAACGGAAAATCGATGGAGTGGCCCTTGTAGTCGATGAGCGACTTCCGCTGCACCTTGCGGAGGTCCTGACCGGGCATGTGATCGCGCAGCCACGTCTCGATCTCGGGATGCTTGAAGTGGAAGAAGTGTCCGGAGTAGTCCCAGACGAAGCCCTCCTTCTTCACCGTCTTGCAGTAGCCGCCGATCTCCTGGTCGCTCTCGAGGACCAGGTAGTCGTCGTCGCCTCGTTCCGCGAGCGCCGCAGCCGTCGCGAGCCCTGTAATGCCCGCTCCCACGACGAGAGTTCGCACCTTCTCCATCGCCCCGAACCTTAGCAGATGTTACCAATGAGGCGCATGACGCCGACGATCTTCGAGGCCACGTTCCGGCGCATCGGAGCGCAGATGGCGAAGGTGGTGGTCGGTCAGGAAGACCTCGTCTTCGGCCTGCTCGTCGCTGCGATCGCGGGCGGTCATATCCTCATCGAAGGCGCGCCGGGTCTGGGCAAGACCCTGGTCGCGCGCTCGTTCGCCAAGGTGTCGGGCGCGCGCTTCAAGCGCCTGCAGTTCACGCCGGATCTCATGCCGAGCGACGTCACGGGATCGAGCGTCCTGGACCGCGAGAAGGGCGCGTTCACGTTCATCCCGGGTCCGATTTTCTGCCAGCTTCTCCTTGCCGACGAAATCAACCGCGCTCCCGCCAAGACGCAGTCGGCGCTGCTCGAGGCCATGCAGGACCATCAGGTGACCGTCGACGGCATCTCTCGGCCGCTTCCCGCGCCGTTCGTCGTGGTCGCGACGCAGAACCCGGTCGAGTCGCAAGGAACGTATCCGCTGCCCGAGGCGCAGCTCGATCGCTTCCTGATGAAGCTGACCGTGCTGGATCCGCCGCGTGACGTCGAGCAGCGAATCGTCAAGAACCACGCCACGGGGTTCGATCCCACGGATTTGTCGGCGCTCGAGGCCATCACGTCACCCGAGGAGCTCATGGCGATGCAGCGGCTTGCAGCGCAGGTCCGCGTCGACGATTCGATCATCGAGTACGTGGTCGAGCTGGCGCGCAAGACGCGTGAGGATCGGGCCATCGAGCTCGGCGCCTCGCCGCGCGCCTCGATCGCGATGATGAAGGCGGCGCAGGTGGTGGCGGCGAGCGAGGGCCGCGATTTCGTCACCCCCGACGACGTGAAGCCGGTCGCGAAGCCCGTGCTCCGCCATCGCATCATGCTGCACCCCGACGCCGAGCTGCAGGGCACGACCGCGGACGAGCGCATCGATGACATTCTCCGGGCCGTTCCGGTGCCTCGCGCCGCAAAGCCCGCGGCTGCGGCTCCCGCTCCTGAAGCCGGAGCGTAGCCCGTCGTGGTCGTCGTCCCGACGCGTCGCCTCGTCGTGCTGGCGTTCGTCGCGACGGCGATAGCGACGCTGGCGGGCTTCGTCCCTGGCGTCGATCCGGCGTGGGTCGCGCTGGACGGCGTCGTTCTCGTGATGGCCGCCGTCGATGCGCTCGCGGGCCGCGGGCGGCGCGTCGAGATCGAGCGGAAGGCCGCGCAGATCTTCTCGGTAGGTCGCGCGAACCCGGTCACGCTCACGCTCCACAACCGGAGCCATCGCGTGCTCCGCGGCACGGTGACCGACGATCCGCTCGCCGAGGCGACCGTCGACGGCCTGCCTGGACACTTCGAGATCCCGCCCCACGGCAGCGCCGCGCTCCGTTACGAGATCACGCCCACGCGTCGCGGGAAGCGCAAGCTCGGCGCGGTCACCGTGCGTTACGCGCTGCCGCTCGGTGTGCTCGAACGTCAGGAGCGCGTCGATCTACCCCAGGACGTCGACGTCTACCCCGACGTCCACGCGGCACGCGCCCTGGAGATGCTGCGCCGTCAGGGACGCGAGGACGCCCGGGTGGGAAGCCTTCGCGTTCGCGGCGGCGACACCGAGTTCGAGAGGCTCCGCCCTTATCAAATCGGTGACGAGATCCGGCACGTCGACTGGCGCGCCTCGGCCCGCCGCGACGATCTCGTGGTGCGCCAGTACCAGGCCGAGTCGAACCAGAACGTGGTCTTCGCGATCGATACGGGACGCGGAATGCGCGGCGAGAGCTGTGGGATCACCAGCATCGATCACGCCCTCGGCGCCGCGCTCCTCACCGCCGATGTCGCGCTGCGCGGCGGTGATCGCGCCGGCCTCTTCACGTTCGACGACAAGCCGCGGAGCTTCTTGCGGCCGACCGGCGGTCGCTCCGGCGGACGGAAGCTGACGCGCGCCGCTCACGCGCTCGACGCCGGGCTCGCCGCCACCGACTACCGCACCGCGATGGTCTTCTTGAAGACGCAGATGAAGGCGCGTTCGCTCTTCGTCGTGTTCACGAACCTCCTCGAGCCGCGCAGCGCGCGCGACCTCGCCGCCGCTGTGAAGAGCCTCATGCCGCGCCACCTGCCGCTATGCGTGCTCATGCGCGACGAGGAGGTCGAAGCCCTCGCCACCGCGCCGATCACCACCGAGGCCGACGCGCTGGTGCGCGCCGCCGCCGGCGAATCGCTGGCGTGGCGCGACGGCATCGTCCGCACCCTCAAGAATGCGGGCGCGCTGGTCCTCGACGCCCGCCCCGACGAGGTCACTCCACTTCTCGTGAAGCGCTACCTCGAAGTCAAAGCCCGCCGCCTCCTCTAGGTGAGGCGGCGGCTGACCTTCACTTGCTCGGCGTGATGTTTCGCTTGGCGAGCAGGTCGGCGAGGGTGCCGAACTTCGCTTCGCGTTTCACCTGCGCGCGGTACGTCTGGTAGGCGTCGCGCTCGGTCTGTTCGTTGAGCGCCTTGATCGAGAGCTTCACCTCGCCGCGGCGGGGATCCATCTCGATGATCTTCACCTCGAGCTCCTTGCCGACCGGGAACAACTTGCGCAGCTCCGTGCCGCGCGGAGTGCCCGTCGCCATGGCGCTGATGAAGCCGCGTGCGTTGCGACCGGTGGCGCCCTTGACGCGCACCACGAGACCGCCCGCCTCGACGAGGACGACCACGACCTTGACCATCTTGCCGAGGACGATCTTCTGCGGCTCCTCGTTCGCGGTCTCGCCCGCGGGTGCGGGGTGGAGCGCGATGCGATGCTGCTGCGAGTCGACCTGAGAGACGACGACGTCGATCTCGTCGCCGACCTTCACCACCTCTTCGGGGTGCTCGATGCGCTTGATCGAGAGGTCGGCGGAGTGGATGAGGCCGTCGATGCCGTCCTCGAGCTCGACGAACGCACCGAAGGGCTGGAGGCGAACGACCTTGCCCTTGTGACGCGTGCCCTGCGCGTACTTCTTCGCGACCTGGCTCCACGGATCCTCGATGGCCGACTTGCGGGACAGCCAGAGCTTTCCCTTCTCGTCGACGCGGAGGATCTTCACCTTCACGGTCTCGTTGACCTTGAAGATGTCCTTGGGACCGTCGGCGCGGTTGTGGCTCATCTCGCTGAGCGGGACGAGACCTTCGACGCCGCCGATGTCGATGAAGGCACCGAACGGAACGACGGTGCGGACGACGCCGGTGACGACCTCGCCGAACTTGATGTTCTTGAGGGCCTCCTCGCGCTTGTCCTTGTACTCGGACTCGAGGAGCGCGCGACGCGAGAGGACGACGTCACGCCCGCGCTTCGCGTACTGCGTGACCGCAAACGCGAGGCGCTTGCCGACGAGGTGCGACAGATCCGAGCCCGGTCGCAGATCGACGTGCGACGCCGGAGCGAACGCGCGCAAGCCGTCGACATCGACCTCGACGCCGCCCTTGATGGTGCCGGTGACGAGACCGAAGACGAGCGCGCCGGAGCGCGAAGCCTCGGCCACCATCGGCTTCGCCTTCGAGACGCGCTTCGGGTGGTGCGTGAGGACGACGAGGCCACCGCGGCCTCCGTCGTTGTGAACGAGACCGACGAACGGTGCGCCGGGCTCGAGGATGACGCGCGGGAGCTGCGGAGCCTTCGGCTCATCGGCGCCTTCGACAGCGGATGCGCTCTCGGCGCCGGTAGGTGCAGGCTCGGCGCTTGGCTGTCCCGGCGAGACCTCGGTCGCAGGCGTCGACGGCTCGCCTTCGGAAGCGGCAGCGGCGGCGGTCTCGTCGCTGGTCGCGGGGGCTCCCTCGACAGCGACTGCGCCCTCGACGGCGACTGCGCCCTCGGTGCTCTCGCCAGCCTCGCCAGCAGCGGCCGCAGCGCGTTCGGCGGCGGCGTGCGCGGCTTCCTCGGGATCGGCCTGCGCGGCCTTGCGATCGGCCTTGTGCGCGCGATTGTACTCCTCGGCCTCCTCTTCGGTGATGAGGAGCTCGCGAAGATCGAAGATCGCCTTGGCCTTGCCGGAGAGATCCGCGAACAGCGCGTCCTCGGTGACCTCGAGGACCTTGCCGAAGACGACGTCGCCGACGTTGAACGCCGGGCGCTCGCGCTCGGGACGCTCCTTCTTCGCGTGCTGCCTCTCCTGCGCGTGCTGCTTCTCCTGCGCGTGCTGCTTGTCCTGCGCGTGCTGCTTGTCCTGCGCGTGGAGACGCGGCGGACGCGGCGGACCCATGGGATGGAGATCGCCTTCGACCCAACCCTCGGGACGCGCGTGTGCCTCGTTGACTCCACCGGCCCCGGCTCCGCCCTCGGCGCCCGCAGCGCCTGCCTCACCGGGCTTCTTCTTCCGGCGGCGGCGACGCTTGCGCTTGCCTGGCGCGCCTTCGGTGCCGGGCGCACCTTCGGCGTCGGCGCCGGCGCCGCCTTCGGCCGCTTCGCCGGTCTCGTCACCGTCCTCGCCGTCGTCACCGTCGGTGGCCTCGGCGTGGGCGTGCGCAACGTTCGCATCGGGCGGTGCAGCGCTCGCTGCTGCGGCGCTTCCCTCCGATCCTGCGGACACGGGCTGGTTGTCGGTGGGAGCGGGTGACGGAGAAGCGGGGTTCGTGGTCGCGTCGGCACCGTTGGAGGCGGCATCGACGGCGGACGAATCCGACGGCTTCGTGGAGATGGGGTCGTTTTGGCTCATGGCGGCTCGAAAGGGCCGGCAAGATAGCGCATGGGTTACGCGGCGCGCCACCCCGAACGGGCTTTATTTCCGGGCTACGCGGGCGCCACCGGAACGGGGCGCGCGCCGGGTGCTCGCGCGGGCGTCATTCCCTTCGGTGCGATCGCATCGAACGCGAGCCCGTGAGCTGCCAGGCGGTTTTGGTAATAGAAGAGGAGGCGTGTGTCGCGAAGGACGAGCTCACTGCCCCGCGGGGCGAGCACTTCCTGGGTGTGATAGCCCGCAAAAGCCCGCAACGCGTCGTCGACGATGGCGTCGCCTCGCTTGCCCCGCAGGTTGGGCGCCACCACGATCTCCCCCTGATCTTCGAGGACCGAGACCCGCGCCAGCATCACATCGACGTCCTCGGCGAGCTCCGCGCGCGACACCGCCACGTCGTCGCGATGACGCAGGACCGCAAAGAGGTCAGCCTTGCCGACAGCGCGCCGCAGCCTCTCGAAGGCGCAGGCCGCCACGATGTGCGTTCCCATGACGACGGTATCGCGCTTGAAGGAGTCGACGATGCGGTCGCCGAGCTCGCGCGTGTACTCCGCGTCGCGGACGGCATCCATCGCGGGCTTGCCGTCGCGTCCCGTGACGTAGGTGGTCGCGTCCACGATCCGACCGCGACTGTCGTGGCTACGGCCCTCGTCGTCGACGTAGTTGCCGAAACAATCGAGCGGACGAGAGAACCGGATCACGCACGCAGCGTCGAGGCCGAGCAGCTTGTTCATGAACGCGGCGACGCGTGAGACGCGCGTCGATTCGTCGTCCTCGATGATGTAGCGAGCCTTGCCCTCTTCCTGGAGGAAGTCGTCGATGAGCGTCTCGGCCTCCAGCGTCAGCAGATAGTTGATGGTGGCGGGCACGAAGAAGACCGGCTGCGCCTTGCCCTTCACGGTCGTGCGCACGAAGGCCTCGATGCCCGTCCCCGCCAGCCCGAGCTTCAGCTTCCGTTCGACGCCACCGGAGCGCGAGCGCGTGCCGCCGGGGAAGAACAGCGAGTGGTAGCCC
>JAYTOQ010000640.1:0-16191 GCA_043747665.1 Polyangiaceae bacterium
GGATCGAAGAGCTCGAAGATCGCGGCCTGCGTCCAGTGATCGGTCGCGCCATTGCTCGACGGATGCTTGTCGTTGCCTTCGATCTTTGTCGGCCGGCCCTCGTGGCTCTCGACCACGATGCCGATGGCGTCGCTGCGGTACTGGCGGACCGACGCGTAGTGGTTCGCGACGCCCGGGAGCACGTGCTCCGGCGCCTTCGAGTACGGCATGATCTTCTCGACGGGGCGGCGCGCGCAGCCCTCGGCGGCGAGCGCGGCGGTCGCGCCGGCGAAGAACATGAAACCGCGGCGTCCGATGGAGGCGTCGGTCGCGTCGACCGATTTTTGCGCAGGTCCGAGGGACTTCCCGCGACGGAGCCTCACGAGGGTCGCGTCGGCAGCGGCAGCGGAGGCCGCGACCTCGGTCTCGGCGCGCTTCTGCGCCTCCTCGGGGCGGTTCTTGTCGTCGAGGCTCTTCCAGAAGACCTTCGAGCCGTCCTGCGGCTTCGGCGAGTCGAGAAAGACGTGCGGTTGACGGCGGCTCATCGGTGACACCCCGAGCAATGCTGCGGCGGATGCACGTCCGGCGGGGTCCATCCCTGCGCCATCTCCGGCTTCCATTCCATGTTGGTGATCTGGTCCTTCGGCCGAAGGTTCGGCTTCGGATCGCGGTGACACTCGAGACACCAGCCCATGCCGATCTGGTTATCGGCGCGCACGACCTCCATCTGGTCGATGCGCCCGTGGCAGGTGACGCAGCCTACGCCGGCCGTGAGGTGTGCGCTGTGGTTGAAGTAGGCGTGGTCGGGGAGCTTGTTGATGTGGACCCACTCGACCGGCTTGCCGCTCTCCCAGCTCGCGCGGATCGGCGCGAGGCGAGCGCTCTCGGTCTTGATCTGGGCGTGGCAGCCCATGCAGACCTGAGTCGGCGGGATCATGGCCTTGGCGCTGACCTCCACGTTGGCGTGGCAGTAACGGCAATCCATGCCCATCTGCCCCGCGTGCAACCGGTGCGAATAGGGCACGGGCTGCGTGGGGGCGTAGCCGACATGGAAATTCTTCGGCGTGAGGTAGTACCACATCGCGCCGATGAGCAGCGCCGGCAGGATGGTGCCGACGGCGCCGAGGATCAGCGGGAATTTGTTCAGCGACCGGGGAAAGATCTGCATGGCGGTCTTGGGTCTGCGGACTCGGCGGGCTCGGCGAGATCAGCGCTTCCGAAACGCAACCCGCTCGGGGCGCATCGCATCGAGCGATGCTCTGGCGGGCTGCGGCAGCCGGAAGGTCGTTACCGCCTTGGAAAAAGGGGCGGCGGCGCGGCTCTTATAGAGGAGGGGCGTCCGCCGGTACAAGTCCCGGCTTCACGGAATCACTGCGAAAGTTTTGCGCTCAGCCGCGGGCGAGGCGCGCGTCAGCCGCGGGAGAGCCTCGAAGGCCGGGGCCACGGGCGCTTCAGCGGGCCTTTGCGGCGAGCGACTCGGCCTCATCGTGGTGCGTCGGGCAGTCGCGCGCGAGCAACGTCACGTCGGTTCCGCCGGCGCTCGGCGCCACCAGGGTCACCGTCTTGGGGGTCGCTTCGACCCGGGCTTCGCCCTTGACGTCGCGGAGATGGGCGCGGACCGCCACCAGCATGCCGAGATGGAACTCGAAGCGGGCGTGGGCGACCCGGCTGTGGTCGCCGGTCGCGTTCCACTCCACGACGGTGTCGTCCGAGGCGCCCGCGCCGCCGCCGACTTTCGTCTGCCAGGAGCCTTCGCCGCCCCCGTCGAAGCGGTCCCGAACGTCGCGCGGCGCCATTCCGAGGCGAACCCCCGGCAGCGTCTCGCTCGCCGTCGCGCGATGGCAGCCCACGGACGCGACGGACGCGACGGACGCGACGCACGAAAGCAGCGCCGCGGGCCCGAGCGCAAGGAGCCTCGCCCTTCGCGCGGTCTGTTCCACGCTTCTCGGTTAGGCCCCACCGCCATCGCGGTCAAGGGCGCGCCGTCGATCGCCGCGCTCAGCGCGCTGCCGCGTCCCGCGTGCCGGCGTCGGCGGCGATGCACGGAAACTGCGAGCAGACGATGTCACCATCGGCGGCGCAGCGACACGGGTTGCAGTCGAACTTCCAGTGGTCGCCGCGCCGATGAAGCCCGTCGCTGCAGAAGAGCGGCGCGGGCAAACGTCCCTGGGCGGTCGGGGTTACGGCGCTCGCGCTCGGGTCCGGCGCCGGCGTCTCGTTGGGCTTCGACTTGGCGCAGCCCCCGAGCACCAGGAGAAGCAGAGGAACCGGAAAGAGCCGGCTGGCGCGATGCATCGCGCCAGAACCTAGCAACCTCGTACGGTCACGTCACGCGCGAGCCCGCGCCGCCGCGCAGGTGTGGGAAAACGTGCGCGCGCCGAACGACGCGACGAGGAAACGCCGAACGCCGAACGCCGAACGAGGCGCAAGCGATGGTCGAGGTTCACGCTACGCTCGAAGGATGGGCTGGCTCGCGCGCGTGATGGTGCCCGCCGTGGCGATGATGTTCGTCCGATGCGCCGCCATCGCGAACCTCGGCGAGGCGCAGCTCCCCGAGGAAGGCGACGCGCAAGTCGGGAGCAGCGGAGCTTCGGGGACAAGCGGCTCATCGGGGACGGGGACCGGCGGTACGAGCGGGACATCGGGAACGAGCGGTATGTCCGGAGCTCCGAACGACGGCGGTACGACCGCCGACGCACGGGATGCAGCGAATACCTGCCCCTCGCCGAAGGTGCAGAACGGGCTCAACTGCAACGCAGCCTCAGACTGCTGCAGCAATGCCTGCACCGAGGACCACAAGTGCAACGGGAAATGCAGCATCGCGACCAACGGCTTAAGCTGCAGCCCGCTGCGGAACGACGAGTGTTGCGTCGGATCCTATTGCTCCGCGAAGGCGTTCGGCGCGTGCGTGCTGTGCCATCCCAACAATAGCCCGGCAGAGACGTCGGCCGGCGGAGCCAACGCCCCCGTGGCCTCGTCATGTTGTTCGGGTCACGCCGACTCGGCGTCGAAGATGTGCGTTCCCTGAGGTGACGCGATGATTCAGGCCAGCGGGTCGATCGCAAGCACCGCGAAGAGCAGCACCAGGTAGACGATCGAGATCCCGAAGAGCGACTTCGCCCACTTTGCGCCGCTGCCCTCGCGCAGCCCTACGCTGCCCCACGTGAAGAAGACCGCGCCGAGCAGCGTCGCCGCGACGAGATAGCCGTTGTGCGCGACGCCGAGCGGAACGACCAGGAGGCTCGTGGCCACCAACGCGAAGGTCCAGCGCACGATGGTGTGGCGCGTGGCGAGCTCGCCCGTGACGTTGGGCAGGACAAGGATGCCGGCGCGCGCGTAGTCCGCCTTGCGGAAGAGCGCGATGGCGCAAAAATGCGGAATCTGCCACAAAAACAGCACTCCGAAGAGCACCGCGCCGGCCGCGTCGATGCGTCCGGTGCCCGCCGTCCAGCCGAGGAGCGGCGGGATCGCACCGGGGATGGCGCCGACGTGGAGCGCGTAGGGCGAGTGCTGCTTGAGCGGCGTGTACGCGAGCACGTAGAGGAGGTTCGCGATGACGGCGAGTAGCGCGGTGAGCGCGTTGGCGCCGATGGCGAGGATCGGAACCGCGACCGCAGACGTCACGACGCCGAACCACAGCGCGACGCGCGGGCTCATGCGTCCGGCCGGCAGCGGCCGGTTCTTCGTGCGCTCCATGCGGCGGTCGACGTCGCGCTCGATGTACATGTTGAGCGCGTTCGCGCCCGAGACGATGAGCGCGCAGCCGAGGAGCGTCGAGAGGATGGTCGCCGCCGAGAGCGTCGGGGTCTCGGGCAGCCGGCGTGACAGGAAGAGCCCGCCCGCTGCCGTGATCACCACCATCAGCGTGATCCGCGGCTTCGCGAGCGTGACGAGATCGCGGACGGCGACCTGACTCGTGCGACGTGCTCCGCCGGATTCGAGGTCGTCGGCGGCGGTGTCGACCGGGTTCTGCATGGGGCTCCTGCGCGTCTTAGGGAGGAGGCGACGGGCCGTCAAGGACAAGGCCGCGGCCTTGCGCGGCTCGCGCGCCGGAACGCCGACTGGTACGCTGGCTGAGCTATATGTCGATGTCTCGTTGGGCGGCGTGCTGCGTCGCGGTTGCACCAATGTTCTGGCTCGCAGGCGTCGCGGGCGCGGGGTGCAGCTCGTTCACGTCCGCGGACGGCACCGCGAGCGACGACGCGGGGGTGGTCGCAGAGACCGCGGCGAGCGGCGAGACCAGCGCGATTGAAGGCGGCGCCATGTGCGGCCCCGATGTGATGAGCGATCCGAATCACTGCGGGAAATGCGCTCATTCGTGCCTGGGAGGGGCGTGCCTCGCCGGGAAGTGTCAGGCCGCCGTCCTGCACACCTTCACGGCCGCGGTGGCGTACGGTCCTGTGCTCGATTCGCAGCGCGTGGTCATCGTCACGCAATCGGCTGCAGGTCCGGCGCGCGTCGAGTGGTGCCCCAAGACCGGCTGCGCCGCCGGACCGAGCGGGGCGGATCTGCCGACCCCGCCGACCGGCGCGCGTTCCCTTGCGAGCGACGGCACCAGCGCTTACGTCTCTACGGTCGGCGGGAACGCGGCAGGCGTCTTCCGGATCGGACAGGACGGCGTCCTCCGCTCGATCACGCCCGTCGACGGGACCTTTCAGAACGCCGACCAGGTCGCGATCGACGGCAAGGACGTGCTGTTCGTCAACTCGTACCAGTCTGGCCCGATCGGCATTTATCGCGTGCGCGCCGACGGCAGCGCTCCGCCGACCCAGATCGTGCCCGTCCAGACCTCCGATCGCTTCGCACATCTCGTGACGACCCCGGGCCGCTTCTACGTCGCGGATTTTGCGATGATCGCGACGTGCGGGGCGCAGACGTGTCCGGCTCTGGACGCGTATGCGGCCGCCGCGGTCGCTCACCTCGACATCACGGCGCTCGCGACCGACGGCACATCCCTTTTCTGGACGAGCGATCGGCAGGAACTGCTCACGTGTGCGCTCGGCGCGTCGTGCGGTGCGCCTGCGGTCGTGGTCGGTCACACCGCGCTCGGAGACTCGATCCCAATCGCGCTCTCGAGCCAGGGGCCGGACCTGTACGTCACCACGGCAGGGGGTAACGTCTTCACCTGCACGGCCGCGCTGTGCGCATCGACGTTCAAGCCGCTGGTCACTGACGAGGTCATCGAGGGGGCCGCCGTCGCGGACGAGCAGGCCGTGTACTGGCTGGGTCGCGCGCGGACCGATGCTGGGGGCGGGGCGCAGGCCTATCGCCTCATGCGCCTCGCCAAGTGATCTTTCGCGGGATTTACGGGCGGGATTTCGCGTCCTTGGCGTTTTGAATTTCCGGTACGCTGGCGATCCGTTTTGGCTCGCTAGCGCTCATGCAATCGTCGCCGCCGCCTCGCACCGCTGGTATCCCCTCGTTCGAGTCGAAGCTCGAGAACGAGGAGGAGGTCGTCGACGCGCTCCTCGTCGCCCTCTCGAAGAACCAGCTCGACGTCAACATCTGGCAGGAGCTCCATGACGCCGCCGTCCGCCACGATCGCGTCTCGGAGCTGGCCTTCGCGTACGAGTCGGTCTCGCAAGGCCGAAAGCTGAAGACGTTTCTGCCGCCGGTGCAGGCGGAGCTGTATTTCCGGGCCGCCGCGTTCTTCGGTGAGGTCCTCGGCGACGAGTTCGGCGCCACCACCTACCTCGAGAAGGCGCTCACCGCGTGGCCCGCGCATTCCGGCGCCTTCGAGCGCATCGACGCGCAGCTCACGCGCGTCGACGACAACAAGAAGCTCGCCGACCTCTGCATCCACACCGCCCAGCACCGCACCACGGCGGAGCAGTCGATGCTCCTCAAGCGCGCGGCGGTCCTCTACGAGCGCGCCAACCTCGAGGACAAGACGATCGAGACGTACCAGAACCTCGTCAAGATCGATCCGTCCGACGAGTCGCTGCGTAACGCGCTCGAGGCTCGGTACGTGAAGGCCAATCGCTATCGCGACGTCGCGCGGATGCTCGAGCAGGCGCTCGTCTCCGATCCGCCCCCCGAGGCCGAGGACGCCGGGCGCATCCGCAGCAAGCTCGTCGAGGTATTCGCGAACCAGCTCAAGGAGCCGGAGCGCGCGATGCCCCACGTCGAGGCGCTCCTCGAGGTCGATCCGACGCATCCCGACGCGCGCCGCGTCGCGACGCGGCTCCTGGAGAGCAAGGGCCTCGCGGCACGTGCCGCCGCAGCGCTCGCCGCCGGCGCACCCACCACCGAGGAGCGCGCGCGCTACCTCGGCATCGAGCTGGAGAACACGCGCGGTCCGCGCCGACGCGACGTGCTCCGCCGCATCGGCATCCTGAAGCAGGACGAGCTGAAGGATCCGCAAGGCGCCTTCGACGCGTTCGAGCAGGCGCTCGGCATCGATCCCGCAGACGACGATCTCCGCCGCCGCTACGTCGAGCTCGGCTCGCACCTCAAGGGACCGCTCGAGGTGGCGCGCACGTTCGCGCGCGTTTCCACCGTCGCGAAGGACGCCGCCGTTCGGTCGCGCATCACCGCGGAGATGGGCGAGCTGCTCCTCCGCGGCGGCGACGCCAAGCGCGCGCGCACCACGCTCGCCGGCGTCCTGTCGGCGAGCGCCGCCGATCCCGCAGCCGTCCTCGTCGCCGCGCGCGCGCTCGCCGGCGTCTACGAGGCCGAGCACGACGCGAAGAACCTCGTCGAAGTGCTGTCGCGCATCGGCGAGTCCAGCAACGACACCGCGGAAAAACAGCGCGCAAACGAGCGCGTTGCCCAGATCTGCAGCGACGATCTGCACGACGTCGAGCGCGCCATCACCGCCTGGCGTCGCCTCGTTGACTCCCCCGCTCGCGACCGCGCCCTCGCCGCCCTCGAGCCGCTCTACGAGGCCCGCGGCGACTGGATCGATCTCTCCTTCGTGCTCGAGCAGCGCGCGAAGGACATCATGTTCCGCTTGCCCAGCTCGCCGGGCGGCGCCGGCGCCGAACGCCTCCAGGCACGCGAGCTCTCGTTCCGCGCCGGCGAGGTGCTGACGCAGAAGGCGAAGGATCAGAACAGCGCCGCCGAGGCGTGGCGCCAGATGATCGAGACCTACGGCCCCGCGCGCGACGTCTACGCGCAGTGGATGCCAATCCTCGAGGCGCAGCGCCAGTGGCCGGAGCTCGCGAGCGCGCTCGTGCGGGACGCCGAGCTCGCGCCCGTCGAGGAGCGCCCCGCCATCCTCGCGCGGCTGGGTCTCGTGTATCTTACACGTACCCGCAATCAGGACGCGGCCATCCAGGCGTTCAGCACCGCGCTCAGCGTCGATCCTCAAGAAAAGACCAGCCGCGCCACGCTCGAGAAGCTGCTCGCCGCGGGCGAGCACCGCCTCGCCGCCGCCGCGGTCCTCGAGCCGGTGTACCGCCGCGACGACAACGTCACCGGTCTCCTCCGCGTCCTCGACATCAGGTCCCAGCTCTCCCCCATCGTGCACGATCGCCTCGCCGCGCTCGAAGAGGCGGCGGACACCGCGATCTCGGTCTCGCGCGAGAAGGCGCTCGACGTGGTCGCGCGCGGCCTCGCCGAGGCCGTCGAGAGCAACGAGCCGATCGGCCCCTGGCTCGGTCGCTTCGATCTCTTCGCCGGCGACACCGATCACAAGAAGCGCGCGGCGATCCTGGGCAAGGGCCTCGGCGAGCATGCCATCACGTCGAACGACCTGCTCCTCCTCGCGAAGCGCGTCGGCGAGGAGCACGCCGCATCCGGCGACGTGGGCGCTGCGCTGACCGCGCTTCGTCGCGCGCTCGCCTACGAGCCCGCCTCCACCGAGCTGCTCGCGCGCGTCGACGAGCTGCTCCGCGAGTCGGGCAACCCCGAAGAGCGCGTGTCGCTCTACCGCGCGGCCCTGGAGCGGGGGCCCGAGCCCGCGCGGCGCAAGGAGCTGCTCCACAGCATCGGCTCCATCGAGCGCTACGAGCTCATGAACCCCGACGCCGCCATCGGGGCCTACAAGCGCGCGCTGAAGGATGATCCCACCGACCAGGCCGCGCATTCCGCGCTGACCGAGCTCTACGCGGAGACAGAGGCATGGGAGGATCTGTGCGACGTGCTCGAGACCCATCTCCCGCACGCCTCGTCGCCGGAAGAGGCCCGTCGCGCGCGCGCGCAGCTCGCCGAGGTGGCCGGCGCGCACGGTCAGAAGGAGCGCGCTTCGGTGCACGCCAAGGCGCTCCTGGCCGATCCCGGTCTCGCCGCTGCCGATCTCGATCTCGTGGAGCGCGTCGCGACCACCATCGAGGACACCGATCTCGTTCGCGCCGTGCTCGAGCGTCGCGTGCGCGATGCCGCGGATCCGCGTCAGCAGGTGCAGTGCCTCGAGCGCCTCGCCGTGCTCGATCGCAGCGCCGGCTACATGACGCGCGCCACCGAGCGCCTCCGTCAGGCGGCCGATGTCGCGCGCGGCATGGGCGACGACCCTGCCGCGATCGGCCTGCTCGTGGCGCTTCGCGAGATCGATCCGCGTGATGCGCAGGCCACCTCGCAGCTCGTCGAGCTCTACGAGAAGGGCGGCGACTACGTGCGCGTGCCGGCGCTCACCAGCGTACTGCTCGAGCTGACGAGCGAGCCCGCCGAGCGCGTGCCGTTGCTCCGCAACCTGGCGCGTACGTTCGCCGACCGCATCGGCGACCTGCCCGGCGCGTTCAACGCCGCGCGCGGCGCGTTCGGCATCGCGCCGTTCGATCGCGAGGTGCTCGCCGAGCTCGAGGCGCTCGCCATACGCACCGGCGCCGTCGCGGAATTCGCCGACGCGGTCAGCGAGGCGATGAACGCGATGACCGCGATGACCGCGATGAACGAGCCGAACGAAGGAAAGCGCAGCGAGGCGCGCGACACCGAGGGCGCGGGCGGGGGCCCCGAGTCGCCCCGCGTCGGACGTTCCGCGCCCACCGATCTCACGCTCGCCAAGGCCCGCGTGCTCGCCACGACGCCTGCGACCGTTGCCGATGCCGCGCTCGCCTATCGCGCGGTGCTCGAGGACGCTCGCTCCGAGGATCCCGGCGTCGAAGCGCAGCGCGCTGCCGCCGACGAGGGCCTCGATGCGCTCCTGAAGGCGATGCCGCCGAGCGACGAGCGCACCGCCGACCTCCGCTGGCTCCTGGAGCTCCGCGTCGAGAACGCGAAGACCGAGGAGCGGGGGCGCGCGCTCACCGCATGGGCGACGGTCGAGGAGGCCGAGCTCGGCGATCCGGCGCGCGCGCTCGTTCTCTTCAAGAAGGTGATCGACGCCGAGCCCGACGACTTCGAGGCGCTTGCTGCCGTCTCGCGTCTCTCGCTCGCCCAGGGTGACGTGGAAGGCGCTCTCACCGCGCTCATCGCACGGCGCGCCGCCAGCGAGGGCGAGGCGCGCAACGTCCTCGACGTGCAGATTGCAACCATCTTCGCGGGGAGACCGGGACGCGGTCGGGAGGCCATCGAGCGCATCGCGGGCGTCCTCGAGGCGGCTCCCCACGATCCGCAAGCGCTCGAGCTCGCGTCGAAGCTGCTCCGTGATCCGGAGGTGACCACGCGCGCCGCCGAGGTGCTCGAGAAGTCGCTCGACGCCGTCGACGATCCGCTCATGCGCATCGACATCCTCCAGCGAATCATCGGCAGCGGTGAGGCCGGCTCCGATCTGCGCCTCGCGCAGTACGAGCGCTTGCTCGATCTGCTCGCCGAGGTCGACAAGGGCGACGAGGCCTACGAGACCGTCGTGCGCGCAGCGAAGGAGCTGCCGCGCCACGCCGTGCTCTGGGATCGCGCCGAGACCATCGCGCGCCAGCTCTCGCAGCCTGATCCCGTCGCAGCGCTCTACGAGGAGGTGCTCCGCCAGGATCTCCCGAAGGGCGAGGCCATCGAGCTCGGGCAGCGCGCCGTCGCGTTCTACGAGGAGTGGTTCGAGGACGGCAGCCGCGTCGTCGGCATCCTCCAGCGGCTGCTCGAGATCGAGCCCGACGACACGTGGGCCTTCGATCGCCTGAAGCTGATCTTCGATGCGCAGGAGCGATGGGACGACCTCTTCGCGCTCTACGATCGCGCCGCTGCCAGCGCCGACAAGCATCGCCGCCTCGAGCTCCTCGAGGAGGCCGCGCAGATCGCCAAGGACTTCGCCAACCACTCGAAGCGCGCCATCGGCTACCTCGAGCAGCTCCTCGAGCTGAAGCCCGGCAACACGCGACTGTCGGCGGCGCTCGAGCGTCTCTACGAGCGTCACGGCTGTCATCGCGAGCTCATCACGCTGCTCGGCAATCGCATCCAGCAGCTTCCGCACGAGGAAGCGCAGCGGGAGCGCGCGCGCATCGCGGGGCTCTGGCTCAGCGAGCTGAGCGACGCATCGAGCGCGATCATCGTCATCGAGGACCTCATCGCGAACATGCCCACCGAGGGCGAGGGCGATCCTCCTCCGCCGGCGCGCCAGATGAGCGGCTCGATTCCGCCGCCTCCCCTGCCCGCGATCGACGTCACCGACCTCCTCGAGCGCGTGCTCGCCGTCGCGCCGAAGGCCGCGGAGGTCCGCGAGTCGCTGCCGCCGCCGCCCGAGGGTCGACGCGACTCGTACCTTCCGATGGCACCGAAGCGCGGCCTCGTCCGCCAGCGCGCCGCCGCGCTCCTCAAGGAGCGCTACGCGGAGCCCGGTCGCGAGGCAGATCTCGCGCGCGTTCTCGAGGTCGAGCTCGAGGCGGTCAAGAGCGTCAAGGAGCGCATCCGCCGGCACCAGCAGATCGCCTCCATCTACGCGCAGCTCGGCGACGACGACCGCGGGATGGAGCACTTCGTCCAGCTCGTGCTCCTCGAGCCGGAGGTCCCCGCGCATCGCCACGAGCTCGCGCAGCTCGCCGCGCGCGTGGGGCGCTTCGAGCGCCTCGCCGAGGTCCTCGTGTCCGCGGCCGAAGACGGCAACGACGACACGCTCAAGGTCGAATTGTTGATGCACGCGGGCGTTGTCACCGCCGAGAAGATCGGCGACATCAACCGCGCGATCGAGCTTTTTTTCCGCATCCTCGCGGTCTCGCCGATCTCCGACGAGGCGCTGCTTGCAGCGTGCCGTCATGTCGAGCCGCTCCTCGAGCAAGCCAGCCGCAAGACCGATCGCCTCGACGTCCTCGAGCGTCTCGCCATCCTCGAAGGGGAGCACGAGGTCCGCTGGCGCGTGCTCGGCGAGGCAGCGCGTCTCGCGACCGAGTTGCAAGAGGACGACCGCGCCATCTGGGCGTGGGAAGGCCGGCTCGAGACGGCGCCCGACGATCCCGAGGCGCTCGACGGCCTCGTCGTCCTGTTCGAGAAGGCCGAGCGTTGGCGTCCCCTCATCGAGACGCTGGCCAAGCGCGGGAAGCTCGAGCGCGCGGCGCACGAGCGCGACCAGCAGCGCGCCGACCGCGTGCGCGTCGCCACCATCCTCAGCGAGAAGCTCGAGGCCACCGAGGAGGCCATCGAGACGTGGCGCGACGTCGAGAAGACGTTCGGCGACTCCGACGAAGGCACGCGCGCCCTGTCGGCGCTCTACCGCAGCACGCGCATGTGGAAGGAGCTCGCGGACCTGCTCTCCCATAGTGCGCGCGACGCGGGCCGCACCGAGAGCATCGCCGAGAAGGCCGAGATCCTCCGCGAGCTCGGCGACGTCCAGCGCGAGCAGCTCGACGCGATCCCCGAAGCGATCGCCAGCTACGAGGCAGCGCTCGGCCACGATCCGCGCAGCGAAGGCTCGCGCGTGGGGCTGCGCGCGCTGCTCAAGCGCTCGGAGCATCGCGCGGATGTCGTTCGCGTGCTCCTCGTGGCGTACAACGCTGCCGACGACTGGCGCCTCGTGCTCGATCTCACCGAGCATCGCCTCAACACGGCGAAGGAGCCCGACGCGCAGATCGCCATCCTGATGGAAGCGGCGAAGATCTCCGAGGCGCGTGCCAGCGACTCCGAGGCCGCCTTCGCGCTCGTGCGCCGCGCGCTGCTCCTCAATCCCGCCGACGAGTCGAAGACCACGCTCGAGGAGCTGTTCCGTCTCGCCGAGCTGACACGCAGCCACCGGTCGCTCGCCGACGCGCTGCGCGAGGGCATCGAGAATCCAGCGGACCCCGCCGCGGCAGCGCGCTCAGCATGGGCACGAAGCCTGCGCTTCCGCATGGGCGAGGTCCTCGAGACGCGGCTCGACGAGCTGCGCAGCGCGCTCGAGGCTTACGTGCATGTTGCACATGAAGACCCGACCGACCTCGACGCCGCACGCGCGGTGATCCGCATCGCCGGACGGACGATGCGCTGGGACGCTGCGGCGCGCGTCATCGTGGAGAGCACGCGTGTTCGCGAGACGCTCGAGCCCTTGCTGGTGCAGGCCGTCGAGGAGGCCGCGGGCGCATCGAGCGGCTGGGATGCAGCCACGTTCGCGCTCGCCTCGCTCGTGCAAGGCGGAGGCGAGCTTCCGCCGAACCTCGCGCGCGACGTCGAGGCTGCCATCGCCGTGTGGCATCGCGATCGTCGCGGCGATCCCGATGCCGCCGAGGCCGCGTACGCCCGCGCGCTCGCGCACGACGCCGCCAATGCCGGCATGCTCGCAGAGCTCACCAAGCTACAGCGCCGCGCGAAGGGGCGTCCGCTGGTCGACAGCTTGCTCCGCCTCTCGCAGGCGACCGGCGGCGATCTCGATCTCCTCACCGAGGCGGCAGATGCCGCGATCTCCAGCGTCGGTGATCGCGCGCTGTCCAAGTCGATCCTCGATCGCCTGCTGCGGCTCGCCATCGAGCGCTGGACGAACGGCTCGCCCACCGACACCACCGAGATGCTGGCGGTCGACGACAGCGTCTCTGCGGGAACGCCCGCCGCCCCCGATACCTACGTCGACCGCGCGACCACCGAGCTCGTGAAGATCTACGAGGGCGACGGCGATCACGACAAGGTCGTGGCGCTGCTCGTCGAGACGTCGGCGCTGCCTTGGACGCGCGAGAAGTCGCGTGCGCTCCGCCACCAGGCGGCCCGCATCGCCGTCGAGAAGCTGCCGTCGGATGCGCAGGCCGATCGCGCGACGAGCATCTACCTCCAGCTCATCGACGAGGATCCGCAGGACGAGGACGCGGTCGCACGCCTCGTGAAGATCTACGTGGCAGCCGGGCGGAAGTCCGAGCTCCTCGAGCTGAAGCGACGCCTCGTGGGCACGGCGCTCACCGACGACGCCCGGCTCGCGCTCCGCCTCGAGGTGGCCACGCTCGAGGACGAGCTCGGCGATGCCGGCACGCAGCAGCGCGCCATCGCCGCGCTCGCGGAGAACCTCGCCGAGTCGCCGCGTCACGACGCGACGGTGAAGATGCTCTCGGCGCTCTTCGCGCGCGACGGCAAGCACAGTGAGCTCGAGGCGCTCTTCGCGCGTCAAGCCGAGCTCGCCGAGAAGGACGGCGAGGCCACGCTCGCCGCCGATCTCCATGGTCGCGCCGCCGAGGTTGCGGAGACCAAGCTCGGCGACGTGCCGAGCGCCATCGGGCACCTCCGGCGCCTCGTGGAGCTCGAGGCGCGTGCGCCCGCGCTCGATGCGCTCGCGCGGCTGTCGACCACGGCGCGCGATCACGAGAGCGCCGCCGGCTATCTCGATCGTCTGCGCGAGATGGTCGAGGGTCCCGCTCGCTCGACTGTCACGCTGCGCCTCGCCGATGCGCTCGTCGCAGCCGGCAGGACCCCCGATGCGCAGGAGCGGCTCGAGAGCGAGGTATCGCGCGATCCCGAGGCCGATCACGTCCGCATGCGCCTCGCCGAGATGTATCGCGCGGCGCAGTCGTGGCGGTCGCTCGCGGAGCTGCTCACAGACGGCGCCACGCACGCGCCCGACAAGGCGACGCGCCTCGGTCGCCTCCGCGAGGCCGCGGAGCTGCATCGCAGCCGCACCGGCGAGCCGGCGCGCGCGATCCCGCTGCTCGAGCAGGCCTCCGATCTCTCGCCCGACGACAACGCGGTGAAGCTCGCGCTCGCTGACGCGCTCGGCGCAGCCGGTCGCTTCGATGAGGCACGCACGAACCTGCGCACGCTCGTCGAGGCCTTCGGTGGTCGACGTCCGAAGGAGCGCGCGCCCGTCCACTACCACCTCGCACGGCTTGATCTCGCGGTCGGCGATCGCGCGCGCGCGCTCGTCGAGCTCGACGCCGCGACGCGCATCGACCCCGCGAATCCCGAGATCCTGCGCACGCTCGCCGAGCTCGCGCGCGACGACGGTCAGCTCGATCGCGCGGAGCGCTCGTACCGCGCGCTGCTCACCGTGCTTCGTCGCCAGGAAGAGATCGCCGAGGACGCGCCCATCTCGCGCTCGGAGGTCATGTTCGAGCTGAGCAAGATCGCCGTTCGCCAGGGCGAGCCCGATCGCGCGAAGGAAATCCTCGAGTCGGCGTTCGAGCTCTCGGCCGAGAGCCACGTCGAGGCACGACGTCTCGAGGCCGCGCTGCGCGGCGCGGACGATCATGGCAACCTGGTACGTGCGCTCGAGGCTCGCATCACGCGCAGCGGAACGCCCGCTGACGCATCGAGCATCTACGGAGAGCTGGGTCGCCTGTACGAGGAGCACCTCGGTCGCGTCGAGGACGCGTTCGAGATGCGCCTGCGCGCGCTCGACATCGACGCCGGGTCCGACGTGATCCACGAGGCCGCGCAGCGGCTCGCAACGGCCCTCGGCAAGATGGCGACCTACGAGGAGCGCGTGCGCGCGCTCGCCGAGGCCGCGCAAGAAGGCAGCGCGGGCGGCGGTCGTCGTCCGGGAGCTCCTCAGCTTCCTGGTCTCGCGGCTCACGCCGACACCGAGCTCGCCGGATCGCTCTTCGTGCGGCTCGCGAAGATCGCCGAGACCGACCGCCGCGACGATCGCGAAGCGGCCGCGCTCTACGAGCGGGCAGTCGCGGTGCGCGAGCGCGATCGCGAGCTCTACTCTGCGCTCGACCGCGTCTACGAGCGCCTGGGTGATGACGCCGGTCAGGCACGCGTGCTCGGCATGCGCGTCGCGCTCGACACCGAAGAGGGCGGCGCCTCGAGCGACGCGCTATATCGCCTCGCGCAGCTCCGCTTCAAGTCGAACGACGTCGAGGCCGCGTGCGATGCGTTCGAGCAGGCTTTTGCCGGCGATCCCGACGCCGAGCGCGCCGAGAAGCTCCTCGAGGCGGCGGCCGCGGCGCATCCGACGAGCGAGCGTGTCGTCGATCTCTACGAGCGCCTCGCGCGCGCTCCCGGTCGCGAGCGCACGCTCGTCGATGCGCTGGTGAAGCGCTGGGCCCTCCCCAACAGCACGACGCAGCCGATGCGTGAGGCCGTGGAGATCGCCGAGAAGCTCGAGGACCGCGACCTCTCGGAGTCGCTGCTCCGCCGTTATCTCGAGGGCGCTCAGGACGACAAGGAGGGCCGCGTGTGGGCCCTCGCCAAGCTCGCGTGGATCAGCGAGGAAAGAGGCAACGTTCGCGAGGCGGTGCTGCTCAAGCGCGAGGCTGCGGAGCTCGCCGAGCCCGAGGACGCGCGGCGCTTCCTCTACGAGGTCGCGGGTCTCGCGTCCGGTCCGCTCGGCGATCTCCGGCTCGCGGGCACCATCTACGAGGAGCTGCACGAGCGTGATCCCATCGATCGCGACGCATGGGAGCTGCTGCTCGACATCTATCGACGCACCAATGACTTCGACAGGCTCGTAGCCCTCATCCAGGAGATCGTCGGGTACGTCGAGGACCGGGCCGAGCGCTCCAAGCTCCGTCTCGAGCGCGTGAAGGTGAGCATGGAGAAGCTCCGGCTCACCGACGAGGACGCCGCGGTCGAGCTGCGCGAGATCGTCGACGAGGATCCGGCGCAGGTCGACGGCGCCATCCTCCTCGGCACCATCCTCGAGCGCAGCGGGCGCGAGGAGGACCTCGTCGAGCTCCTCGGCAAACAGCTCGACTCCGCGAAGGATCGCGCCGACGCCGACGCGGTCAGCTCGCTCTCACGCCGCCTCGGGCAGCTCCTCGAGCCGAAGGATCGCGAGCAGGCGCAGACCATCTACTACGCTGCGCTCGATTGGGATCCGCGCGCCAAGGAGATCCTCATCGCGCTCGAGGCGCTGCACGAGCAGGCCGAGGAGACCGAGCAGCGCGCCGACATCATGGAGCGCCGGCTCGCGATGGAGCAGGGCGAGGCCGCCGAGAAGCTCGCGCTCGTCCTCACCGAGATGCGGCGCGGAATGGGCGACGCCGAGGCCGCGCTGCGCTCTCTCGAGGTCGG
>JAYTOQ010000641.1:0-6126 GCA_043747665.1 Polyangiaceae bacterium
GCGCGTGCGCTCGATCTCACGAAGCCGCCCGCCGCGTGGGCGCCGTCGCCCGACGCGTTCGCCGCGCTCGTGCGTCGCGTCATCGGCGCGCTCGATGCCCTTCTCGCGCGATGGGTCCGCGACGCTGACGTCTTCATCGTCGACGTCCCCGGCGCCGAGCTCGTCGTCGACGGCGTCGATCCCCGCGCGATGGTGATCGTCGATGCGCGCCCGCCCGAGGAGAGCGACGTGAGCGGTCCGCCTTCGGAGCAGCCGCACGCGCGCGCCCTGCAGGCGCGCCTGTTCATCTACCAGCGCAACGTCGAGCGCGGCGCAGGCTCCATTGCCGCCCTCGAGGCCGAGCTCGGCGCGGCGCTCGAGCGCGAGATCACCGCGGTGTTCCTCGATCGCGAGCCGCTCCCTGGCGTCGTCGCCGAGAAGCACTCGCTCAACTGACGCGCGCGGCTCGGATCGCTGCTCACTTCGCGGCGGGCGGATCGGTCTGCTCGGGACGCTTCGCGAGGCAAGCGGCGAGCGCGGGCCCGAGCTCCTCCGCGGCGGGGGGCAGCACCACCGCCTCGTGACCGACGACGCGCCCGACGCTGTCGCCGACGGGGACCCCTCCGCCCTTGCCGTTGAACCAGCTCCGCGAGTCGTGGCTGTTGTTGCGGTTGTCGCCGAGCGTGAAGTACTCGCCGGCAGCGACCTTCCACTCGCTCCCCTCGCCCGGCGTGCCGACCGAGGTCTTCTCCTCGAACACGAGATAGGTCGCGATGCCGAGCCACTCCACCGAGAGCGCGCCCTCGTGCTTGCCCTCGTCGCCGGGCATCGTCACGTCACGAAACGTCGCGCGACCCACCATGCACCGCGGCACCTTCCACCCGTTGACGAGGAGCGAGCCATCCCTGATGGAGACGACGTCCCCCTCGAGCCCGACGACGCGCTTCGCGAAGAGCGACTCGTGATGCTCGGGGTAGCGGAAGATCATGAGGCTGCCGCGGAACGGCTGCTTCGCGAGCTTGTTTGCGAAGAGGCGCTCCCCGACGGCGAACGTCGGCCACATCGAGGCGGACGGAAGCTTGTAGGATGCAAACACCAGCGCAAGGCCGACGCCCATCAGGGTCCCGAGCGAGCCGCCCGCGATCGTGATGCGCGCGATCCAGCCCATCCGTCGCTTCGGCTTCGGAGTCGGGGGCACGGGGTCGATCATCGCGCGCAGTGTCGCGCGCACGCCGCGCGCCGGTCAACCAGGGTCGCTCAATGCCAGGGACCGATGGAGAAGCCGAGGTTCTGGTAGCGCGGCGCGAGGTCGAGGAACGCGCTGATCCGCCAGGTCGTTTCCGGGATGATCCCGAAGATGTCCCAGGAGAAGAGCCGGAGATCGCCGCCGAAGGTCAAGTGCTGCCGGTGGGTGCCGTCCGTGAAGCGCGAGGGCTCGAAGTAGACGCCGGTGCGACCGCGCACGAGGTTCGGGATGGGCTCGCTCTCCACGGCGAAGCGCGGCGACGCCGAGACGGTGCGTCCCACGATCTCCCGGCTCTGATCGATGAAGCCCTCGAGCGCCACCGCCTCGTCGCTCGGTCCGGTCAACACCACGCTCGCGAGCATGAGCAAGTGCTCGCGCGGCCAGTTCAGGTAACGCGCCTTTCGCACGTCCTTCGCGCGCTCGCGGGCGGCGGCGAGCTCTTGGTCCTCGCGGGCCTCAGCGGCGAGCTCCTCGCGTCCGAGCACGAAGCGATGAAGCGCCTGCGCGGTGCGCTCCTCCTCGGTCGCGGGCACCGGCAGGCTCGCAAGCTCCGCGGCGAGCAGCGCCTTCCTCTCGACGCGACGCGCCTTCGCGGCGTCCTCCAGCGCGCGCTCCTCGTCATGCGGATCGATCCACACGGGGTTGAGCGGGCGCGGGCCGAGCTGGTACGCGATGCCCGCCTCGAGCTCCCATGGCTGGGTGATGGTCTTGGGGAGCACGAATGGCCCCGCCTGCTGCACGCCGCTGCTCGGGTTGTCGCTGGTACCGAGCGCGAACGGGCTAGCATTGACGGCGGCGCGCGCGGTGGTTCCGATGCGCCAGCGCACGTCGTTCGGCTTCACGATGACGCCGATCTGTGGTGCCGCACCGAGCATGCGCACGAGCGCGCCTTGCTGGCCCTGCTCCTGCACATTGACGAAGGTGATGCGCGCGCCGGCGCCGATGACGACCTGGTTGTCGGCGAACGCGTACGCCGCGACGGCGTGGATCCGTCCGAGCGTGAGCGAGACCGGCGTGCCCTGCGCGCTGCCGACCGTGTAGTTCAGAAAGTCACCCATCACCGTCACGCCGACCGGGCCGACCTGGACCTCGAGGCCGGCGTTGTAGGAAAGAAAGCGATTCGTGCGCTGCGCGTTGGCAGAGTTGCCTTGCTCCCCGCGGTTGTCGAAGTCGGTGCCGCCATAGGCGCCCGGCAGCGAGAAGCCGATCGACGGGTCGATGTCGACGAACGAGAGGCTGAACGGCTCGCGCACCGCCGGCGCCGCCGCGTTGTTGTAGACGCCCTCGACCGCCTGCGCGGCGCCGGTCATCGCGCCAGCGAGCGCGGTCGCGCGGTTCGGCGCGATGAGCGGTCCCTGGAACAGCTCGAGCGCGTAGTCGTTCCTGGTGATGCGCGGGCGATCGCGCTGATCGGTCTGCGCGAGCGCGGGATCGCTCTTCGCGATCAGGTGTCCTGCGAGGAGGGCACCTGTCGCAAGAGGAAGCGCACGAGCGGCTCGGCGTCGAGCTTGGCGGTCGCGAGGAGCGTCTCGATGAGCCGCTTGCCCAGCTTCGCCAGCTCGAGGAGCTGCTTGATGCGATCGTACTGGAGGTCGGCCCGCGCACGGACCTTCGGATCGGAAGAGGCCCGCAGCTTCGAGGCCTCCCCCAGCGCCTCTTCGAAGGCCTCGATCGCCATGACGATCTCGGACTTCTCGCGCTCGTTGAAGACGCGGGAGATCATCCGCCAAAGCTGCACCTCGGCCGTGTAGAAGTCCTTGCGTTCACCCTGGACCCAGACCTTGCGAACGACGCCCCAGCGCAACAGCTCGTTGACGGTCATGCTGACCGCGCCGCTCGAGAGACGCAGCGACTGCCGCAGGTCCTCGGCGCTCATCGGATCGGGCGAGAGGTAGAGCACGGACCACACGCGGCCCATGTTGCGCTTGAAGCCCCAGAACTCGATGAGCTTGCCGACGACGTCGCTCACCGCAGCTTCGTGCGGCAGCAGAGTGCGCTTCTCCTTGCCGACCGGTATCAAGGCTACACTCAACTGACGCGAGCCGTGAGACCTCGCGCGACGTCCGCGAGGATCTCCCGAGCGCGACATTCAGGCACGAGGTCGAGGCAGGCGAGCGCGAGCGACGTCTCGGCGCGGGCCAAGTCGCGGACCTTCTCGCATGCGTCCGAGGCGCGTACGCGGGTGGCCAGCTCGTGAGCGGCGTTTGCGTCGCCGGTGCGCACGTCGCCGACCAGCTTCGCGAAGGCGTCGGGATCGGCCGCGGCGGCGCGGATGAGCGGGAGCGTGACCTTGCCCTCGGCGAGATCGGCGAGCATCGACTTGCCGGTCGCCTGCGGGTCGCCGTCGTAGTCGAGCACGTCGTCGACGAGCTGGAACGCGATCCCGAGATGACCACCGAACGCGCCGACCGCCTCGATGGCTTCGAGCGACGCACCGCCCTCGCGAGCACCGGCCCGCAGCGCCCACTCGAACAGCGACGCGGTCTTGCCGCGAACGATGTCGAAGTACGTCGACTCGTCGAGCGACACGGCGAGCCGACCGCGCAGCTGGATCACCTCGCCTTCGACGAGGCGTCCCAGCGTGGAGACCAGCTCCTGCCACGTGAGCGGCAGCGCGGTGCTCCCGAGACGGAGCGCCTCGACGAGCAGGAGATCGCCCGCGAGCACGCTGACGGCATTGCCCCAAACGCGGCGCGAGGTCGGTCGACCGCGTCGCTGATCACCGTCGTCGATGACGTCATCGTGGAGGAGCGTCGCCATGTGAACGAGCTCGGCGGCAGCGGCGAGGCCGCGCGCCTTGTCGTCGAGCGGAGACCAGCACGCGTGCGCGAGGAGTAGCGCCATGGGGCGAACGCGCTTGCCGCCCGCGTCGGAGAGGTGTTTCGCAGAGTCGGTGGCGGGCGCGACGCCGGCAGCGGTGTGCTTGCCGATCAGCGCCTCGACGTCGGCCATCTCGCGCGCGATGAAGTCGCGGACGTCGGTGAGCCGCGTCGCCGAGCGGTCGCCCACGCGCTCGGGCGCGGCCGTGTCGTGGAGCGCGTGGATGGATGCGGCAAACGTCATGTTCGGCGATACCGGCGACCCGGGCGACGGCCACGCGCAGGAAAGCGGCGCGGTTTCCCATAGCTCGGAACGTTCAAAACTATTTGAAAGAACTATATGGGCCCCACTCAGGGGGGGTCAAGCGTCGCCCGAGGGCCTCGGCGACGGCTCCCCGGCGCCTCTGAGAGCGCGCCTCTGCGACGGGCAACGCTGCGACGGGCAACGCTGCGACGGGCAACGGCTCAGCTCAGCTGTTGGTTCTTCCACGCCAGCTCGACCCCCTTCGGCAGCAGGCGCGCGGCGAGCTGCATGACGAGGCACGGCGATCTTGCCGCCGATCGACGTGATGAACGCGATGGTGCCGGAGCGGCGCGTGCGCACCTGATCGAGCGAGCGGAGATCGCAGACCTCGGCGTGCACCGTTGCCCCGAGCGCGATCAGCTCGGAGCGAACACGATCGAGATCCGCGCCCGAGCGCGCAGATCGCCACGCGCTCTACGCCGGCCCAGCGGGAGGGCGATGGCACGCACAAGATCGCGAGAGGCGCCGCACACGAGCGCCGTCTTGCCTCGCAGGCGCATGCCGCGCGACGAGCGCGCCGCTCCCTGAAGCAACGTTTGGAGCATGGATGGACCAGGACCTCTCTGCTCCGGCTTCGTGCAGCACGCGTGCCCGTCACGCACCTGCTTGCAGCGCGATCGACTGACCCGTGATGCGGTCGGCGGCAGGCGTGCAAAGGAAGACCGCGAGCTCACCGACGTCCGACGCGACGTCGTCCAGGTCCTCCCCGACCCCGACCCCGACCCCGACCCCGGCGCCGCGCTCGGCAATGGCGGGCCGTGGCTCTAGGACGATTGCGTTGCACGTGACGCCCTTCGCGAAGGGCGCGCGGAGTCGCTCGTGAACGGCGGCGGTCGCCATCGCTTGCTGCGATTTCGTGGCCGACACGAGGAGCACCCTCCCTTCCGCGCGCAGGTGG
Organism: Polyangiaceae bacterium; assembly: GCA_043747665.1. Lineage (GTDB taxonomy): Bacteria > Myxococcota_A > Polyangia > Polyangiales > Polyangiaceae > Labilithrix. Next base: position 5,247 of record JAYTOQ010000641.1, read on the forward strand.
GGCGACGTCGCGTCGAGCGTGTATTCTACATCCGTCAGCGCCGCATCGACCACGATGTCGAGCTCACCGAAGACCTCGTTTGCGCGCGCGATGGCGGCGCCGAGCACCGAAGACGCGCGGCCTTCGCCGGGAACGTGCCTCGCCTTGCCGCCGCCGTGGACGATCTCGCCCACCGTCTCGCCGAGTGACTTCTCGTCAGGTCCCGTGACGACGATGCGCACACCTCGAGCAGAGAGCGCGAGCGCGATGGCCCGACCGAGCGCCGTACCGCCTCCCACGACGAGGGCCGTTCGTCCTTCCAAGCCCCGTGTCACGACAGTCCGCATTCCAGCGAGATTGACGCATGCTCGGCGCGGGCGCTACACCCCTCGCGTGCCTTCGCCCAAGCGCATCACGAGCGTGGTCTATGCGGCGTTCGTCGTCGTGGCGGCCGCGTTCGTGATCTCGAGCACCGTCCAGATAGCCCGCTCCGTCCTGGCCGAGCCGTCGCCGGGAGCCGCGGACGCCGCCGCCGTCACCGTCGCGCCGCGCTGCGCCGAAGGCGTCCGGACCCTTGCCGCCGCGGTCGATCGAGGCGTCGCTGCCGCGGCGACGGCCACCGATCGCCAGGACGGCGAGCGTCGCTATCGCGCCGCGCGCGGGCCCGAATGGGACGAGCCCAAGCGCGCAGAGCTCCTTCTTCCCTGCTCCGAATCTCCGGCGAGCGCGCACGGCACCGATGCCGTCGCCGCCGTCACCCGCCTCGATCGCGCAGCCGTTGGCGCGATTCGCCGTCAAACCGACGAGCTTGGACCCGTGCGTCGCGCGGTCGACTCGTTTATAAGGTAGCCCACGAATGACACAGCCCCTCGCCTCTGGATCCAGCTCTTCGAGCGCTCAA
>JAYTOQ010000642.1:0-1784 GCA_043747665.1 Polyangiaceae bacterium
CCGTTTCCTCCCAGTTACCAAACGCCAAGCGATCTCTCGTTCCTTCACGTGACCTCTCGTCGAGGGACGGGACCAGAAACCCGCGGAAAACCGCGGATCGCGCGTGAATGACCGCCCGTTGAAACGAGCTGTCGCAAATCCCGCCTCCCCGACTAGTTACGTGTTGTCGCTTGGTGCTCCTTGGTGTTGCGTCCCGAGGAGGTCTTCGTTCGGGGCGACGTCCCCGAACATACCCGGCGGATCTCGGCTCCAGCCCCGCTCAGAACCGATCGACCCTCCCGCCGTTGCCCATCCGTTGCCCTTCGCCACGCGTGAAGCGTTGCCGGAAGGTCGGGACGCGGCGCCTCTTTGGGCAATGAGGGGAAACGAGCTCCTCGTAGGATTCGACTTCGGTGCCAGGAGGGCATGAAGTTCCGACAGCGCGGCTGTACGCGCCTTCCGCCGCAACAGTTGCGCTCGGCTCCCGACCAGCACGCGCGCGCGTGCTATCTTGACAGCATGAATGCCGTTCGAGGCCGGGTCCGCGGAGGGCACATCGAGATCGACGCCGCCCTCCCTGAGGGGGCCGAGGTCGTGGTGCTCACGGCTGGTCATGACGAGTCCTTCGATCTCGACGACGCTCAGCTCACCGAGCTGGAGACCAGGATGGCCGAGGCCGACCGCGGCGCGGTCGAGCCAGCCGATGTCGTGCTCGCCAGGCTCCGCCGGGTGCGATGATCGAGCCGCTCGCGATCGTCTTCCAGAGCCGAGCGACGCGAGAGATTGAAGCGGTCGACGAATGGTGGCGGGCCAACCGTCCGTCGGCACCTGACCTCTTTGTCACCGAGCTCGAACGCATGCTCGCGGCCGTGGCTTTGATGCCTCTACTTGGGGCGCCGGCCAGCAGCGAACGTGTTCGCGGCGTCCGGCGCGTCCTGCTGCGCGCGACGCGGTATCACGTCTACTACCGAGCTCGCGACGCGACACTCGAGGTGCTCGCCGTGTGGCACACGGCGCGCGGAACCGGACCTGGGCTGTAGCTCGAAAGCCTTTCCGCGCGGCCCCTCCGCGCTACTTGTCGCCGGTGCCCGGTCGCAACGAGCCCTGCCCGTGCGGGAGTGGAAAGAAGTTCAAGCGCTGCTGCGTCGACGCGGGGCCTCGTGCATCGACTCTGCGTTTGGTAGAGCAGCCGCCTGAGCCGCTCCGCGTGGCCGCGGGCTTTCACGCCCTCGACGAAGAGCTCGTGAAGCGCCTGCTCGCCTTCGCGAAGACCCTCGATGGGTTCGCGCCGCTCGACGACTTTCCGATCGACCTCGAGCACCAGCCCGCGGCGTCTCGATCTTCGTGTCGTGGGCCGTGTACGAGCACAGCTTCGCCGGGCCACCATCGTGGAGCGCTTCCTTCGCGCGTCGAGTGGAACCTTGCGGCCCGAGCAGGAAAGAGGTCAAGGCGGAGCTCGAGACCCTGTTGAAGGAACTCGAACGATCCGAGTCGCGGCTCGAGGTGACGCCCGCCGCGCGCCGCGTCGTCGACGAGGAGCGCGAGCGTGCCTCCCGGTCCGTACCAGCGCGAGGGCGTTGCACGTCTGCTGGAGCAGGGTCGCCTTCTCCTCGCCGACGACATGGGGCTCGGGAAGACGACGCAGGCGATCGCGGCGTGCCACGCCCTCTTCCGGGCCGGACGGGTGCGCAAGGGTCTCGTCATCGCGCCGGCGAGCCTCAAGCCGCAGTGGCTTCGCGAGTGGCAAGAGACCACGCGCGTACCGATCCGGATGGTCGAGGGTTCTCCGGAGGATCGCCGGCGCA
>JAYTOQ010000643.1:0-4202 GCA_043747665.1 Polyangiaceae bacterium
TGCAGCGTAAATTCCGGCTCCTGGAGTCGCCCTATCGCACGCCGCAGACGCTCGTCGGCGGGCCGCGCGCCGATGCCGGCCTCATGGCGCTCGCCGGGCGGACCGCGACCACCAAGGCCATGGGCAAGGGCTCGACGCAGTTCCAGCACATCGTGCTCACCGAGGTCCCGCCGAAGCTCCTCGAGGAGTGGCTCGATCTCTGGCGCGGCAAGCACGGCGGCATCGGCAAGCTCAAGGTCTCGTTGAAGCCGCACAGCTCGGGCTCGGAGCTCCTGGAGCTCGCCATCCTCGGCGCGGACGGCCAGAAGGCCGCCAATGTCATCTTCGACAAGATCCAGGATCGGCGCGGGCGTAATATCCTATCGATCCGCGATCAAAATACCTTTGATACCCAGCTACGCAGGAAGCGTTTGATGACGCTCGCGCAGCTCTTCTTGATTCATCGTTACAAGATCGGGTCGGTCCACTACCTCACTCCCACCGACGACAACCGCCGTCAGACGCAGGGCATGAAGGCCCGCGGGCTCTTCTCGGCGGTCAACGACGAGGTGGGCGAGATCATCGTCGCCGACGTCAACAAGGAGCGCGTGAAGCAGCTCCTCGAGGCCGACCGCGCCGCCCTACGCGCGCTCATCGACGAGGGCTGAGCGCGCGTAGCCTTGGTCCTCCGTGACTGAGTCATGGATGGACCACCTGTAGACGACAAGCAGCAACGCCGCGGGCAGCCGCGGGCAGATCACTCCGATTTTTCCTCATCGCGTGGCCGGCACGCGAGATGCTGTGGAGAGGCTCGGGGAGACCACCATGAGGACCAAGACTGCGACGCTCGACCGGCGCGCTCTACTCCACACGCTCGTCGTGAGCATCGGCGCCATGGCGCTCGGGCGCCTCGTCGGCGCGTGCTCGGACCCCGGGCCCACGCCCGCGCGGCTCACCGGTGGCACCGGCTCGCCCGGCGCCGGCAGCCCTCCGCCTACCGACCAGAACGAGCAAGTACCGGGCACCAGCCCGCCGGTCGACACCGGCGCCGACATCCCGAAGGTGCCGAATCAGGTCTGGGAGTCCCGCGTGAAGCAGCTCCAGCGGAGCAGATGCGCCTCTACGGGCGTGGCGAGTTCTTGCGCGGGGACGCTGGAGTGATGACCGGCAAGGAGACGAGTCACGAGCCGAGGGCGAGCATCGTCCAGGTCAACGGGCAGTCGCGCGTTCAGGTCACCGTCCAGCACGTGATGGGCACGAACGGCCTTGATGCCGGCGCACCCGACGGCGGCGACGGCGGCGCCAAGGACGCGGCGGCCGACGCCGACGCCGGGAAAACAGACGCTGGCGACGGCGGTGACGCTGGCGACGGCGGTGACGCTGGCGACGGCGGCGACGGCGGCGACGCTGGCGACGGCGGCGATGGCGGCGGCGTGAAGGTCGACGCGGGCACCCCGCAGACCCACTACATCACCACCGTCTATCTGCGCGCGCTCGTGAACGGCGTCGATACCGTCGTCGGACTCTGGGAGTTCGCCTCGACGGATGCCGCGCCGCCCACCGTGCAGTTCACGCTGCCGCTCGGCGTGAGCTCGGTGACCGCCTACGAATGGTGCACACTGCACGGACTCTGGAAGGGGCCCCCGCTCACCACCATCTAACCGGCATGCGCGTGATGCGCGCGGCCGCGGCCCGCAGAATCGGCGCTAAACTGCGTCTCGGCGCTTGGCACGTGCCTCGCACAACAAGCTGGCGGTGAAGACGCTTTACCGCTCGGTCGCTCTTGTCGCGCGCGATCCGATCCTGAACCTCGGCGCGAACGGCAAGAGCTGCACCATCGTGCGCTACGACGACGCGAAGGGCGCCGAGCCCGCGCACTGACCGAAGGAACCGACGTCAGTCGAAGAGGCCGCTCGCGGTAGCTCGCTCGAAGGAGCTGCGCAGCGCGTCGTGACCAGGCTCGATGCCCTCGCGCAGCGTATCGCCGCCGAACACCGCACCGACGAGCGCGCGAGCGGCGGGCACGGTGCCCGCATGGAGAAACGCCTCGAGCACGCGCTCGAGCTGCGCAGGCCCGAGGTTGCGCCGCGCGGCGATGACGTCACTCGGGATGGAGCCGAACAGCGCGATGACGCGCACGTGCACGTCCTCGAGCTCCGACCACGCGCCTTCGGGTGGACTTCCTTCCTCACGTGTTCGCGCATAGGTGCCCGCGAGATCGCACTCGCCGCGTCCCAGCGCCAGCAGCGCATCGCGATGGCTTCCGTAGAACGTCTCGCTGGCGAACGCCGTCGTAGGATCGATGCCCGCCCGCGCGAGCTCGATGCGCGGGACGACGTAACCGGCGGCGCTCCACGGATCGACCCAGCCCGCGCGCTTGCGCGCGGACTTCGCGACCGCCTTGAGATCGGCGAGCGTCTTGACGCTCGAATCCTCGCGCGCGACGAGCGCCGCCGAGTACGTGGTGCTGCCGCCACGCACGATCGAGCCGAGCGGGTTCACCGCCTCCGCGAGCCACGCGTAGACGACCGGAGGAAGCCAAGCCACGTCGCTCTTGCCCTCGCGCACGCTCTCCGCGAGCGCACGATAGGTAGGCCATGGCTTGCGCTCCATCGCGAGGTCGTGGTTCTCGAGCAGCCACGCGGCGAGGGCATCGAACGAAGGGCTCCCCTCGGCGGCCGGCGCAGCTGCGACCAGACCGAACACGAGGCGGACGACGTCGGGCGAGCTCATCGCCCTCCATCATCGCAGACCCGTCGCTGCCACCGGCGCCTCCTCGATGCGTGAGCGTGGATGCGTGAGCGTGGATGCGTGGGCTCGGCGGTCCTCCCCCGGTCGGCCGTTCACCACCTTCAGAGGGCACCGAGCCCCACTGGATCACGCTTTTTCGCGCAAATACCAGATCGGCAGCGGTCGTTCTTGGTGGGCATGTCGGTTGCAGTCTCACCTCGAGATGCTCGCTGCTCGATCCTTGCTCCTGACCCGCGCGTTCGCCCTCGTCACCGCCGCCTCTCTCGCCGTCGCGTGCACCGCGTCTGCCGGAGATGGCACGGACGACGGCGCCGCGGATCCGGCAAGCGCCACGGGCGAGGACGCGCTGACGTCGCCGCGCTCCGTCTCGCTCATGTACGAAGGCAGCTGCGCGTTCCTCCACAACTGCTCGGCGTGGTCGCGAAAGCTTCCCGCGGGCGAAGTGCAGTGGGGCTGCGGCGGCACCGATTGCAGCGACGACGAGCTCTGGATCGCCGGCCCCTCGCACTCGTACTGCAACCGCAAGGCGAAGATCTGTCACGGCACGAGATGCACGACCGCCACCGTGCGCGACATCAGCAATGCGCATGGCTGGGAGGCCTCGAACGGCGTCCTCGACGCGATCGGAATGGCGCACACCGTCAACGTGTCGGCATGCACCGGCGGCGGCGGTGGCAAGGTCACGCTGCAGCTTCTGTAGGGAGCGTCAGCTCGTGACGTCGTAGCGGTCGCGTCCGATCACGGCGTGCACGCACCACCACCCGTCGGGCAGCGTGGCGCGTCGAAGTGGCCGTCGACGGCGGCAGCGTTGCCGTCGTTGTCGAGGAGCACGCCCTGGAACGAGCCGCCCATGCCCGTCGCGTCCGACCTCGTGATGGTGACGGTTCCCGACTCGAAGTGCGCGCCCGGGACGCCCGTCGTGGAGCAGCCGGCGGCGGTGACGAACCAGACCCGCGCGTACGCGGTCTTCTTGTACGGTGTCGTCGGGCCTTCGAGGGGATACGTGCCCGGCGGTACCGTGTCCGCCTGCTCGCTGAAGTCGATGCGCAGCACGGCCGATCCTTCGACAGCCTTCGTCTTGTCGTAGGCAGGCGTGAAGCTCGTCAGCCAGATGCCAAGCAGCTCGCGGTTCGTGCTGGGACCCGTGTCGAACGAGAAGGCGTCTTGCACGACGAACCCGAGCGCGCCGTTCACGTACGGACTGCCGCGCGCACTCGATGTTCCCGGTGTGCCCGAGACCGGCGCCGCGACCGGCGCCGTGCCGGGCGCATGGCGGCCGCTTCCGGCAGGGTCGGCTGACACCGTCGCGCCGAACACGACGGCGCTCTGGCTCCGGAGATCATCCGAGCTCGGCGCGACGCAGGGCGCACGTGCCCGCCGAGACGTCGACCTCGAGCGTCGTCGACTCCTCCGTGGTGTGGGCATTCATCGTCGCGCCCATCGACGCGACGCGACGCGACGTGGGCGCGAAG
>JAYTOQ010000644.1:0-1783 GCA_043747665.1 Polyangiaceae bacterium
GTGGGCTGAAAGGCGCTCTCGACGAAGGAGACCGCGAGGAGGATCTCCGGGAGCTTCCAGGCGCGCAGGATACGAGTGATATCCGGCGCGAATCGCCCGCTACGCCTCAGCGCGTCGACGAACCGCTCGCGCGCGCCCGTGTCGGCGGTGAGATGCTGCGCGGCGCGGTCGATGCTCGCGTCGTCGCGGACCATGATCTCCGGCCTTCGCAGCCCGGCCGGCCGTGCGAAGCGCTCGGCGCCGGCGGGTATCTCGCCGTCGGCGCCGAGCCCAAAGAGCGCCGTTCGCGCGCGGACGGCGGCAGGAGTCACATTGGTCTGCGCGCTCGCGTCTTCGCGAAGGGTCCGGAGCTCGGCGGACTCGGCGCCACGCGCAATGGCGAGCGGCGGCAGCGAGACCGTGCCGGCGTCACGGGAGGGCTCCGGGAGAGGAGCGAAAAAGGAGCTGACGAGCGCGCGCCCGCGTGGATGAATCAGAATCGCGAGCACGATCGCGACCGGCACCAGAACACCCGCGGCGACGAGCGCTCGGAAGCTGGCTTTCCCCATGATGCGCGCGAACAGGGTCGCACGGACGGGGCCCGCCGGCCAGACGCTCCCGCCAGCGGCGCTGTCACCTGTTCGGCGTACGTCGGACAGCCATCATGGGGCCATCTCGTCCTTGCGTTCGAAGAGGCACTGGTCCAGGGTTCTCGCGTGGGGCTCGGACTCTCCGTGCAAGCTGCTCACGCGGAGGAGCAGACGCCGCGCTTCTCGCGCGTGTTCCATCGCTGCCCCGTGCTCGTCGGTCGAGACGTCGAGGTCGCCAACTGCGTGCTCCACGATGTGCGCGTCTCGCGCTTGCATGCGAGCTTCGACATCCGTGATGGCTGGATCTGCGTCCGCGACTCGGGCAGCACGAACGGCACGTTCGTCAACGGCGAGCGGATTCCGTTCGACCGCTGGATCGCCGCCGGCGACATCAGTCGCACGTGCGAGATCCGCATTGCCGAATGGACTCTCAAGGTCAGCGCGTGCCAGATCGATACGACTTCCCCACCGGATGACAGCGATTTCCTCACCGCCGTACCGCCCGAACCTGCTCCCGAACCTGCACCTGCACCCGGACCTGCATTCAACGGGACGATGGTCTCGGGCGCGATGCGACCCGAGCTCGTCGACGCGCAACACGGGAAAGGCAAAGGCTACACCGCGCAGCTCGCGGACTTTCCAACGTTCCCGGTCATCCGAGCGTGGGGAATCCTCTCGGCCGCGCGCAATGAGCTCGTCACCGTCATCGCCGAGGTCATCGAGGCAGCGCCTCCCCAGCAGCGCCCTCAGCTGGTGCGCGACATCCTGCTGGCGTGCGAGGGGGTCGAGCGCGAGCCCGGTGTGCGCGCGCTCCTCGAGCGCCATGGCGGAGCGCCGCTCCCTCACACCCTGGAGTCAGGTGCGGCGCTTTCTCTCCAGGAGCTCGCACGTTGGTACGTCAACGATCAGCCTCCGATCACCAATGCGACGGAGGTGTTTGCGTTCGCCCGCAAGCTGAAGGCGGGCATCGACGAGCTCCTGCTCGGCCTCGTTCCGATGTTCGCGGGGCTCGATCGCTTCGAGCAGCAGCTGGCACTCCGACCTCCTGATGGAGGACGGGGTGGCGATCTTCCGCGTTCGTCGCGCTTGCCACGGGTGCCGCGCGATGCCGCCCGCCTCCTCTTCAACTGGCGCGACCCGACCGACAACGCCGTTCGTGCCGTTCGCACCGACCTCGTCGATCTGACGATGCACCAGGTCGCCGTCCTCAACGG
>JAYTOQ010000645.1:0-6488 GCA_043747665.1 Polyangiaceae bacterium
TGCGAGCGCTGCGAGCGCCGCGACGACGTCAGGTCGAAGCTGACACGTGACGAGCGCATCGAGACCGGCGCATCACTGCGACGCTCGAGCTCGGCCAGCGTGTAGACCTTGAAGGAGAGGAGCGAGTCGGGACCTTCCCCCGTGGTCGGCGCGGCCGCGCCGGGCTCGCTCATGCGCACGCCGGACGACGGCGGGATCTCGATCGAATCGTCCGGCGACGAGTACGACGCTCGTGCATGCGACGAGACGGGCGCGGCGTGCGGAGCCCACCTCGCGTTCGCGGCTTCCTGGGCCTCGAGCGCCTGCTGCGCGCCCTGGTTCAGCGCCTCGTCGCGCGTGCGCGTGCGCGTGCGCGTCGCGACGCCAGCGGTCTTGTTCTGGAGCTTCTCCTGGAGGACGTGCCACGGCGGGAGGATCTCGCGCACCGTCTTGCACTCGGCAGCGCGCGGAGTCGCGGGCGTGACCGGAGCGGCCGGCGTGGCCCGCGCCGCGAGCGGACGGGCGGCTCCAGCAACGCGGGCCTCTTGGCCTGCAGTTCGTCCCATGGGAGTCGTACGAGCACGCGCTGGGCCAACGGGTCGGGCGGCGAGTTGCGCCGCTTTTCGGCCGTGGTCCAGCTTCGGCGCGCGATCCAAGCTCGTTCCGATGGACAAAAGAGGATCCGGTTGATGGATGTCGTACTCAGCCGACCCCGGACCGCGATGGCCGTCAGCGACGCTTCTTCGGAGCGCTTGCCGAGGTCTTCTTCGGCGGCGCGCTGACCTTTTTCGCGCTCGCGGGATCCTTCAAGCGCGCCTCCATCCGACTGAGCCGCGTCTTCAGGTCGAGGTGCTCGGTGCGGAGCTTCTCGACGTCGTCCTTGAGCTGCTCCGTCTGCTTTCGCTCGCCGCCGAGGTCGCGGACGACTTCCTTGATGCGCCGCCGCACGCGTGGGTCGAGATCGACCTCGGCACGTGCGCGGAGAGCGCCTCGCGAGCGAGCGTCGCCGAGATCGGAGAGCGCACGCACCACGTCGATGCGCAGGATGGGATCCGAATCATCGAGGAGATCTTCGAGGTGCTCGCGCGCGCGCCGATCCGTCGACAGCTTCGGGATGGCGAGCGCCGCCGCGCGCCGCACGCGCGACGGATGCCCATAGCGCGTGCGCGCGTAGAGGTGAGGCAGCGCGCGATCGTCGCGCAGCGCCGCCAGACCGTCGATGGTCCCCGACGCGATGACGTCGGCCCATGACGGACGGTCCATCACGTCGAGCAGCACCTCGTAGGCAGCCGGCTGCCGTGTCTTGCCGAGCGCACGCGCGGCCTCGGCCTCGACGAGATAGCTCTCGTCACGGAGCGCACGCGGCTTCAGCGCATCGACCGCCGCCGTCGTCCGGAAGCGCCCCAGCGCGTCGACCACTGCGCGACGAACCTTCGGATGTACCGTGCCCGTGGAGCCCGCGAGCACCTCGAAGGCCTCGCGCGCGCGGATGCGACCGAGGGCCTCCGCACAATCGGCGCGGACGCCCCAGAACTCCTTCTCGTCCGCGAGCCGCGCGGCGAGCGCGGTGATGGTCACGGGGTCGTCGCTCTTGGCGAGCGCGTGCGCCGCCAGCCAGCGGCCCCGCGCGGATTTCGCATCGGCGAGCTGATTGCGCAGCATGTCCGGCGGCGCCTTCACCGTGACGTCGCCGAGGATGCGCATGTCGGGATCGACCACCACGTAGCGCGGTCGCTCCGGGCACGGAATGGCGAAGCTGTCGCTGCGCGCCTTCAGCTTCACGCGCTCCGTGCGCGCCGGGCCGGCGTCATCGGCAATGGAGAGGCCCAGCGAGATCTCGAAGACCGAAGGCACGCCGTCCGTCGCGCTCTGCACCTGCTTCACGGCGCAGACCAGGACGCCGTCGTCCCACGACACGTCGATCTCGATCTCGGGATGCCCGGGGCGCATCACCATCTCCTCGAAGGCACGGCCGAGGCTGCGGCCCGAGACCTCCTCGAGAGCGCGGAGCAGATCGCGCGTCTCGACGATGCTGCGCGCGTGTCGATTCAGGTAGGTGGAGACGCCCTTCCAGAAGAGCGTGTCGCCGAGCTCGGTACGAAGAACGTGCAGGACGAGCCCGCCCTTTTCGTAGAGATGACGATCGAAGAGGTCGAGCGGCGAGTCGTAGTCCTGGCAGACGATCGGTCGCCGGTAGCGGCCGTGCGCCTCGGACAGATACGACGCGAGGTCGTGTTTGACGCCGTACTCGTACTCGTCGCGGCCGAGCGCCTTCTCGCGCCACACGTGCTCCATGAACGTGGCGAAGCCCTCGTTGAGCCAGGCTTCCGACCAGTCGCGGCACGTCACGTAGTCGCCGAACCACTGGTGCGCGAGCTCGTGCGAGATGAGGTCGTCACTGGTCACGTCGATGGCGGCGCGCGCGTCGAGCAGGATGTGCTCGTACATCGTGGTGGCGGTGGTGTTTTCCATGCCGCCGAAGATAAAATCGCTCACCACGACCTGCGCGTACTTGTTCCACGGATACGGAACGCCGGTGAGCTCGGAGAAGAACGACACCATGTCCGGCGTGCGGCCGAACGTGCGCCGCCCGTCCTCCTCGCGACCCTTCGGCACGAGGTACGTGAGCGGCACCTCGCGACGCAGCGTCGAGCCCGGTGCGGGCGCGAGCGTCACGCGATCACCGAAGACCGCGAACTCGCCGGCGACGATGGTGACGAGGTAGCTCGCGTGCGGGTCGTTCATGCGCCAGTGGAACGTCTCGGTCCCGGCCTTCGCGTCCTGCTCCTTGCCCGCGAGCTCGCCGTTCGAGAGCACCGAGAACCCGGTCGGCACGGTGATGACCGCCTCGGTGGTCATCTTGACGTGCGGCTTGTCGTGGCACGGGAAGATGTGGCGCGCGTCCTCCTCCTGACACTGCGTCCAGACCTGACGGGGTCGCGTGGGGACGTGCTCGTCGGGCTCCAGGAAGTAGAGCCCCCGGCGCGGCGTGGCCTCGTAACGAACGACCAGAGTGCCTTTCTCGAGGGCCTTCGGCACGTCGACGACGAGCAGACGCCCGTCGTAGGTGTACTTTACATTCTTGTCGTCGACGGTGATCGCCGCGATGGTGAACGCGACCGCGTCGAGCTCCACGCTCGTCGCGTGGGGGTCGATGCGGCGGAGCGTGAGCGAAGCGGACCCGCGGATGCTCCGCTTCGCGAAGTCGAGCAGGAGCTCGAGCGCGATGTGCTCGATGGCAAACGGACGATCGCGCTCGAAGTGCCGTGGGCTCGACGCGAAGGCGAAGGGGCGGCCTTGGGCTTGCGTACCCTCGCCGCCGCGCTCGTTCCACTGTTCGTGGCCGGCGCCCTGGGCGCGACCGCAGCAAGCGTGATCGTGACGGAAGCGAACGGTCATGTGGGGGGTCGCCATCCTACACGGGCGCGGCGACGAGGTTCGGCCTCTACGCGGGCATCGGCGGTAGCGCCGTCGTGGCAGCGACCGCGCGGCGCAGCTCCTCGCGATCGAAGGGCTTCTCGATGCAGGGCTGGCTGGAGGACGCGAAGGGCGGCCTCCAGGTGGCGCAGAGCTGCGCCACCTCGACGAGCGCGGACGGGTAGCGGAGGCGCGCGCGTCGGTGAGCGCCTGAAGCTCGGCCTCGCCGTCGACGACCTTCGACGGTGGCTCGGGGCTACCCGTGGGGGCCTTCAACGGCAGGCGGCCGCGGGATACTAAGTTGGAAACGCGGCACGCAGGAAAACCTACGCGCCGCCCGTCCTCGATGCGAGCTCGACCCTCGCGGTCGGGCGACTGGGTCGCTCAGCGCCGTAGCAGGACTGGGTCGCTCAGCGCCCCAGCGCTTCGGCCCGGTTCACGATGCGCGGCGTCAGGAAGATCACGAGCTCGTTGCGCGTGTCCGACGCTCGCCGGCGCTGGAAGAGGATGCCAAGGATCGGGATGTCACCGAAGAACGGCACTTGGTCGAGGTTTCTACCGGTATTACGCGTGTAGATTCCACCGATCACCGCGGTGTGACCGTCCATCACGAGAAGGTCGGTCTCGGCCTCGCGCTTGAGGATCGTGGGATCGCCTCGCGCCGAGGTCTGGTTGAAGTCGGGCTCGTCTCGGTTGATCTTCACGTGCATCGAGACCGAGCCGTCGGCCGTGACGTGGGGTCGCACGAGGAGCTGCAGCTTCGCTTCCTGGAAGGTGGTCTGCACGCCCTGCGCGGAGATCTGCGAGAACGGGATGAGCGTGCCCTGGCTGATGCGGGCGTCGCGGTTGTCGAGCGTGAGGATACGCGGGCTCGACACGATGCGGAGGAGACCGCTCGCCTCTGCCGCCGAGAGGCGGAGGTTGACGTTGAAGTTGTTGTCGATGGACCCGAGCGCGAAGCCGATGGCACCGCCCTGCCCGGTACCGGTCGCGGCCGGGAGGTTGACCGCGAAGTTCGGCTGCGGGACGTTGCCCTGGAAGGGCGACAGACCGCGGGAGTTCGTGTTCTGGTCGTAGTTACCGCCGGCGATGCCGACCTTGGACGGGAATGCGATGCCCGTGGGATTGCCGGTCGCCTCGGAGAAGGTGGCGTCACCACCCCACTGGATACCGATGTCGCGAATGTAGCGGCTCGTGGCCTCCACGATTCGCGCTTCGACGAGGACCTGCGGGGTCTGCGTATCGAGCGAGCGAACGAGCTCCTCGATGTTGTTCAGGTTGCCCGCGATGTCGCGCGCGATGAGCACATTGGTGCGCTCGTCGACGGCGATGGAGCCGCGCGGCGAGAGGAGATCCTTCGCGCGGGCCTGGAGCTCGTCGGCCTGCGCGTAGCTGACCGGGATGAGCCGGGTCTCGAGCGGCGTGAGCTCGTATTCCTGCTTGGCCGCAGCGAGGCGCAGCTCGCGCTCCTTCTGCAGCGTGGCGAGCGGAGCCACGCGGATCAGGTTGCCGTTGCGCACCATGCCGAGGCCCTTGGCCTGGAGCACGACGTCGAGCGCCTGGTCCCAGGGCACGTTCCGCATGCGGATCGTGACCTGGCCCGAGACGTCGTCGGCGGTGACGATGTTCACGCGTCCGACGTCTGCGAGCAGACGGAGGATGTTGTGGATGTCGGCATCCTTGAGGTCGAGATCGATGCGACGGCCGTTGAAGCGACCGCCCGCCTGCGCGTTGACCGTGGCCGCGAAGCCGGCGGTCTCGGTCACGCCGTCGACCTCGATTTTCACGTCACCGGCATGATTCGCGTCGCCACCGTGGATCGACGTCTCGATGGCGGGGCCGCCGTCCTCGATGCGCTCGCGCGCGACGGTGACGCTCTTCCGCGAAGGAGCCTTGCCGCCGGTGGCGCCGAGCTTCGGCACGTCGAAGGCCCAGATAATCGATTTTCCGTCGACGGCGATGGAGCCCTGCGCCATGCCCTCGCGATCGATCTCGATGATCGTCGACTCGCTCGCGGAGTCGTAGAAGGCGCTTACCGTCTTGAGCGGGCTGTGCTGCGCCGACAGATCCATCGTCTTGGCGAGGTTCTTCGGCAGCTGCGTCTTCTTCAGCTCGAGCCGCACGCGGCCGCCCGGCGTGGTGCCGAGCGAGTACGCGGGCACTGCCGTCGTCGTGATGAGCACGCGGTCTGCACCGGCCTTGCCCTTCTCGAAGCGAACGTCGGACAGCTCGATCGCGTCAGCGATGACCGCCGGCGCGTCGCCACCTGCTGCCTTCACGTCGGCCGCGCTCGCGGCTGCCGTGACAGTGGCGGGCGTGAGCGACACCTTCAGCGTCGTGCCGTCGGCGCGGACGCGGTAGGTGGCCGGCTTCACGAGGCTCACCGAGAGGCGGGTCATGTTGCCCGTTTCGGTCTTGAAGCCTTGCGTGAGCACGCCGCCGACGATCCCGACCTGGGACGTGAGCGCCTCTTTTACGCCGACCACGTCGGCGTCCGAGATGTCGACGAGCAATCGCTTGCCCCCGCTCTCGACGCGAACGTTGAAGACAGGTGCCGTCGATCCGACGACCTCGATCTCGGTCGCGCCGGTCGAAGCATCCGTTGCACGGATCTTCACGTCGCGAACGTGATTGGTATTTCCATCGGCCCAGCTCAGGGTCCCGGACAGCACCACGGCGGAAGCGCCGAGCACCGTCAAAACCCTTTTGTGAAGCAAGCCCCTCATACGCCGTTGCATGCCTTCGGCTCCTCGCGTCGTCGTCGGTCGTGGTCACGCACGACGTCGCGACTGGAACGGTAGAAGCAACGGATCGATTGATCCCAATTTGTGGCTAAAGAAACCCATCCGCAGGCTCGCGGACAAAACGAAAAAACCCGCTTGTGAGCGGGCTTTCGCGCTGCGATTGCAGTCTGCAATCGTCGATTCAACGGAGCGTCAGTCGATCTTCTCGTTCTTGTCCTGCGCCTCGGGATGAAGCGTCACGACGCGTGACGCCGGCGGAATTCCGGGCTGCGCGGGATCCTCGCGGAGGAAGACGAGGTCGCCGTCGCGCACCTTGTCGACGCGCCAGTTGAGCTGGTAGTCGGCGCC
>JAYTOQ010000646.1:0-3218 GCA_043747665.1 Polyangiaceae bacterium
GCCGATACGCCGCTGGTCGAGCGTGACACGTCGGACGACGCGTACGGCCCGAAGTGGCTGCCAGCGGCGATCGCCGTGGGGTTGCCGTTCCTCTTTTTCTTCGTGCTGCCCCCGCTCACGCGCGCGGGCCTGTGGGACCCGCACGAGCTCAACGTCGCCGATCTCGCGCGTCGCGTGGCGCTCAACCTGCACGGAGCTGCCGACCTGGCGCTCGAAGGCGCCGACAATTCGCTGCCTCACATGAACGACCTGGGACGGCCACAGCTGCCGTTCAGCTCGATCGCGCTCGGCTTCAAGACGTTCGGCCTCCACGAGTGGGCGGGACGCGGACCGCTAGCGCTCTGGGGCCTCATCGGCGTCGTCGCCACGTACGGCTGGATCTCGCGCCTCGCCGATCGTCGCGCCGGCCTCTTCTCGGCGGTCGCACTCACCACGATGCCGCTCTACTTCGTGCAGTCGCGCACGATGCTCGGCGACATCGTCATGATGAGCGCGTTCACGATGTCGTTCGGCGGTCTGCTGGTCGCGGTCTTCGATCGCGGCGACGAGGGCGAGCGGCACGTCGGTGCGCGCGTCGCGTGGCTGGTGATCGCCGCACTCGGTCTGATCGCGGGGTTCTACACGCGCGGCGCCCTCATCGGCGTCGGCGTTCCCGCGCTGGGCGTCGGTCTCGCGTACGCCATCGCGGCGGCAAACGCGCAGCGCCCGCGCGACATGCTGGCGAACGCAGCCGGCATCTTCGCCGCCGTCGTCGGCGCGTACTTCGCGTGGAAGGGCGTCGATGCCCTCGGCGGACCCCGCGGGGCCGATCTCAATCCCTGGATCGGCGCGACGGTGAAGCCGCCGACGAAGTATCCGACGTTCGATTTCACGATCGGCCACATCGCATCGGCGCTGGCGCCGTGGAGTGCGTTTGCCCCGTTCGCGTTCGGTCGCATATTCATCGCGCCGAAGGCGGTGTCGCACGACAGGTTCGTGCGCGAAAGCGAGCTGCGCGTCGCGCTCGTCGTCGCGACCGGCGTGGCGTTCGTCGCCCACGGCTGGATGGCGGCCCGTACCGATCTAGTGGCCTTTGCAGCGCCGGCGGTGATCGCCGCTGCGTGCGGAGTCGCTCTACGCGATTACGAGCGGGGCGCTCATCCGTCGGTAGCGGTCGGCGTCGGAACGGCGGTGTTTCTCGGCATCTTTCATCACGAGATGCACAACCTCCCCGAGAAGGCGTTCAACGCATTCGCCGTGACAGGGGCGGTCTTTCCCGACAGCTTCAAGGCGCACTCGCTCGTGATCTGGACGATCGTGCTGGTCGGGTTCGCCGTCATCGCGTTCCTCACGTTCGTGGAGCGTGACTCGGCGCGAGAGCCGTTCGCGGTACAGGGCTATCTCAAGGTACTCATCGCGCTTCGTGACGCGTGGGACGGCATGCTGGCGCTCGCGTACTTCGCGATGGTCGCCGGAGCCGCGCTCGCCGGTCTCGCGGTGTGGATCGGCTCGCGCAATCATTCGCGCTGGTTGCCGGTGCTCTCCTCGCAGATGCGCGACGCGGTGCTCAACGCCTGGTGGGTGACCGCGTTCATCCCGCTCCTCGTCATCTTCGGCGTCTTCTTCTGGTGCGACGTCTGGCTCTGGGCCTTCAGCCGCGCGCGTCCTTTCTCGAGGGCGTCCGCCACGCGCGGCTTCGAGCCCTTCGAGCGGCTCGGCACCGAGCTCAAGGAAGGCCGTCTCGGCAAGAGCGTCACGAACCTGGTGCTCGGGAAGCTCGTCGTCACCAACGCGAAGCCGGAAGAGGGCCTCGGTCCGACGGGGCTCTTCATCCTCGCGCCGCTCCTCTATCTCCAGGTGCCGGGCGCGGTGTTCGCGGGCCTCTACACGCAAGGCCTGCGCTGGCCGGTGGCAGCGGCGTTCGCGCTCCCGTCGGGCGTCGCGCTGTTCCTCGCGCTGGGTCTCATCGGTGATCTCCTCCGCGGAAGCCGCGCCGCATTCCTCGTCGTCTTCGCGGCGACGGTCGGCGGCATCCTCTGCTTCTCGTACTACCCGGCGCTCGCGAACCAGCTCTCGCCGAAGGAAGTCTTCGAGAGCTATCAGCATGTCCACAAGAGCGGCGAGCCGCTTGCCCTCTTCGGCGTCGGTGGGCGCACCGCGGCGTACTACGCCGGCGGTCAGCCGCTCATTCTCAAGGACGCGCCGTCGGCCTACGAGTGGCTCATGTCCGGTGAGCCGTCGAGCCGACACTTCCTCGCCGTTCGCACCGAAGAGCTGCCGCGTCTCAACCGCCTCTACCGCGAGCGCAACCAGAACGGTCAGAACCTACCCGTGCTCGACGCGCGCTCGAGCCAGATCATCCTCGTCGCGTCATCCGTCCGCGATGGTGAGAAGAACGAGAATCCGCTCGGCAAGCTCGTGCTCGACGAGACGCCGAAGCCGCAGCATCCCCTCGTCGCCAACCTCGAGGACAAGCTCGAGGTGCTCGGTTACGACATCGCCGACCCTGCCGGCAAGCTCGTCGACCACGTTGCGCCCGGCAAGAAGTACCACATGCGTACGTACTTCAAGGTCCTCGGCGGCGTTCAGAGCGAGTGGGAAATGTTCATCCACATCGACGGCTTCAAGCGCCGTCACAACGGCGATCACAAGGTCTGCGAAGGCAAGTACCCGATGTCGCTCTGGCTGCCCGGCGACGTGATCATGGACGACCACGAGTTCACGCTCGAGCCGAACTTCAGCCCCGGGCCCTACACGCTCTTCTTTGGTCTCTTCGTCGGCGAGAGCCGCCTCAAGGTGAAGAGCGGCCCGAGCGACGGGGAAAATAGAGTGAACGGCGGCGCCATCCGCGTCCAGTGAGCCCCGATTTGCGCTAGCGCTCCCCCCCATGCCGGGCTATCCGCTCACGGGTAGCAACACGAGACGGGGGAGGGACGAGTCATGATGGGGAACAAGGAACGCGCCACGCCGGTGGTCGGTCTCGCCGGCGTCGAGGACTCGGCGGAGCGACGCATCTTCGATCGCTACGACGTCGAGTGGTCCGTCGACTGCGTCGCGACCGACACGTTTCTCTACGCGTCGATCACCAACATCAGCGAGATGGGGATCTTCGTGCGCACCGAGAGCCCGCTCAAGCTCAACACGAGGCTCCGTCTCACATTCGCCCCGCCGGGCGCGTCCCCGAGCGCGGCGTTCCAGCTCGAGGGCTGCGTCGCGTGGGTGAACTGCGTGCGCGAGAA
>JAYTOQ010000647.1:0-1889 GCA_043747665.1 Polyangiaceae bacterium
GCGGCGACCGCGGGCGGCACGGGACCACCATCGACGAGGTAATCGAACTGACCGTCACGCAGGGCGATGAACATCGCCTTGTGTTGCTCCTTCATGAGCCCACGGACGGTGTCGTTCATCTTCTCGGCGCCGACGTGCTCGGCGTACGACTGCTTCACGCTCTTGAGGATGCGACCGCCATCCATGAAGAGATGCGTGATGATGTGCGGGTGGTTGACGCCCGAGTCTTCCGTCTGGATGTGGAACACCCGGTTTTTATGCCGGACGTTGTTGTTGTAGCCGAGTAACGGCGACTGGAACTTGGCCATCGCGGAAGACCAGCTACAACGCTATCACGGCTGGCGAGGAAGACGCGCTCACCCGGTGCCGACGATGCTTTCGAGGCACGATTCCCGGGCAATCCGTAGCTTTGCAGCAGCGACCTCGAGGCGGGGACCCGACGTGATCGCGATCCGGAGCGTCGCATCCGGGCCCGTGCCGTTGGTGTGCCCGAGCTGCCTCGCAGGCACCCCGGCGTCGCGCGCGCGCTTCATCACGTCGTCGGCGCGGTCCTTCGGCATCGAGACGATCACGCGGCTCGGAGCTTCGCCGAAGAGCGTGGCAGCGATCGGTGATGCCATCGCGTCGCTGCCGGCGCTCGCGGCGCTCGGGGCTGGAAGGGTGACGTGCGCGCCGATCAGCGCGCCGTCGCGAGACGTGGTGCAGCACTCCGCGAGCGCGACGGCGAGGCCGCCGTCGGAGACGTCGTGCGCGCTAGAGAGCACGTGCGCTCTCGCGAGCTCGAGGACGAGGCGCTGAAGCTTCTTCTCCGCCTCGAGATCGATCCGCGGCGACGGTCCGCCGAGGCGACCGGCCTTCGCGGACTGGTATTCGCTTCCGCCGAGGCCACCTCCGACCTGCGCTGCGTCACCAAGGAGCACGATGACCTCGCCATCGGCACGGAACGCCTGCGTGAGGATGTCCTTCTCGTCGGCGACGAGGCCGACCGCAGCGACGCCGGGCGTCGGCAAGATGGGATGCCGACCGGAGGCGTCGGATGTCTCGTTGTAGAGGCTCACATTGCCGCTCACGATCGGAACGTCGAGCACGCGGCACGCCTCGGCGAGGCCGTCGATGGCGCGCGCGAAGACGTCCATCTGCGTCGGCTCCTCGGGGCTCGCGAAGTTGAGGCAGTCGGTGATTCCGATGGGCTCCGCGCCGGCGCACACGAGGTTGCGACACACCTCGGCGATGGCCATCTTCGCGCCCTCCTCGGGTGCGAGCTCCACGAAGCGACCGTTGCAGTCGACGGCGAAGGCGAGGTGCTTCATCACCGTTTTGCCGTCGCGCTCGCAGGGGACGCGCACGACACCGGCGTCGGAGCCGGGACGCACGACGGTGCCGCCTCGAACGATGTGATCGTACTGCCGCCAGATCCACGCGCGCGATCCGATGTTCGGCGAGGCAAGAAGCGCGAGCAGATCGCCCGCGGGATCGATGCACTCGGGCACGGCGACGTCGGCGCGCACCGGCGCGGTCTTCCGCGGTCGATCGTAGACGGGCGCCTCGTCGGTGAGGACGCCGACCGGGATGTCGGCGGCGACCATCTTCTCGCCTTTCGGCGGAAGACCGTCGAGCGGGTCATAGCCGGGCGTCGCGGTGACGACCCAGCGCTTCGTGTCGGTGACGCGACCGATGATGGCGGCGTCGAGGTCCCACTTCTTGCAGAGTGCAAGGACCTCGTTCTCCTTGCCCTTCTTGGCGACGAGCAGCATGCGCTCCTGCGACTCTCTGAGGAGGATCTCGTAGGGCGACATCTTCTTCGCGCGGCGCGGCACCGCGTCGAGGTCGATCTCGATGCCGTTCTCGGCGCGCCCCGCCATCTCGACGCTCGACGACGTGAGCCCCGC
>JAYTOQ010000648.1:0-2060 GCA_043747665.1 Polyangiaceae bacterium
GGCAGGCGGCCCAGGCGCGCCACCGACTCCTCCATCACGCGGGCAAGCGCCAGCTTCACGGCCCAGCGGGCGCGCGAGGTCTCGAGCTCACGGATCCACACGTTCGCCGCGATGGCGATGATCCCGTCGGCGGCGATCTTGCCCGATCCCTGCGCGGCGAGCGCGACGTGGCCGCCCAGCGAGTGGCCGACCACCAGCACCGGCCGGCCCTCGCCGCGCGTGCGCGCGCATTCGAACACCGCGGGCAGATCGCGACGCACGAGGTCGTCGTAGCTCCACTCCGGCGCGCCGCGCGGGAGTGCGCTCTCGCCGTGTCCGCGAAAATCGAACGCGATGGTGCGGAACCCGGCGGCGGCGTAGGCCTGCGCGAGCCCCGGACGCTCGCGGCGCCCGAACTCGCTCTTCCGCGCGAACATGGCGTGCGCCAGCACGCACGTGCCACGGAACGCGACGCCCTCGGGCGGATCATGGACCATGGCGCGGAGCGCGACGCCGTCGGCGGTGCGGATCTCGAGCTCCTCGAACGAGGCCCGAGGCGCGTGCACCTCGCGGCGCTTCTTCTTCGGTCGAGGTCCGGCCGAGACCGTCACTCCGCGGCCGCCCTCGCGCGGTCGGCGATCTCGAGGACGCCCTCGCGGGTCCGACGAACGACGGCGAGCGCGTTCACGACACGCCTTCGTACCGGCACCTTCGCGGCGCGTCCCTCGGAAGGGAACAGCAGCTCGCATAGCCCATGAAAAAGCTTGTTTACAGGCGGATCATCGGGCCACGCGGGAAAGTCCTGCCGCATCGCTTCCTGGAGGTCCATCTGCTTGCGAAACCCGATGGCGAGGATCTCGCGCGGGTCGACGCCGATGGTGAGGAGATCGTCCTCCATCGCCTTGAGCGAGAAGACCGACGAGGCGAGCAGCTCGAGCTGGAACAGCGCGACGCCGATCTTCTCGGGGATCGACATCTTCGCCATCAGCGCCGGAACGAGCTGCGTGCCGAGGCCCACGTGCCGCGCCTCGTCGCGCTCGTAGTACGGGAGCAGCTCGGCCAGCACCGGCTCGACGCGCAGCTCGCGCACGTGCTGAAAGAGCGTGAGCGCGATGGTCTCGATGGTGAGCTGCATCCCCAGCAGCTTTTTCGTCAGATTCTTGGTGCCGAGCGTCATCTCGACGACGCGTCGCGACCAGAAGTCCAGCGGCGGAGGCGCGTGCCCCAGGAGCGCGAGGTAGTCGTGCATCACGTAGAAGTGACGGGCCTCGTCGTGCACCTGGCTCGCCGCGGCGAGCTTGGGCTCGAGCTCGACGAGCTGATCGGTGAGCTGCGCGCTGATCTTCCACGCCGCGAGCTCGCCCCACATGATGATCGAGAAGATGCGCGACAGCGCGTTGCGCTCGCGCTCCGGGAGCTGCGGCGCTCCGTGCCGCTTCACGAGGTCGGCAAGCACCTCGCGACCGTCCCAGATGCGATCCTGACCGACGCGATAGATGCTCTCGAGCCGCCGCGCGCGGCGGGCCTCGCGGTCGGCAAGCCCGGCGGTCAGCTCGAACATGTCGAACGGGATGCCGTGCGGATCGCGCCGGCCAGCCTTGCGTCGGAGTCGGCCGAGGAAGCCCATGGGCGGATTCTATCAGCGGGGCGCGTGATCCATGCTTTCCACAGCCGAATCACGGTACTCTCGGGGAATGACGGGCCAGGATTGGCTCCTCTTCTCAGCTCTACTGATGGCCGTGGCAGCCGTGGCGTACGCGCTCGGCGCGCGGCGTCGTGAGGAAGCGGCGGCGGCCGGCACGATCGACGTCGCAGCGCGCGAGAAGAGCGCGAAGCCCGCCAGCGCACCCGAGGTCACCGCTGCCGACAAGCCCGAGGTCATCGCTGCCGAGAAGGCCGAGAAGGCCGAGAAGGCCGAGAAGGCGCCGCCCGCCATTCCCAAGCTCTTCGACCGGGAAGAGGATGAGGACGAAGACGCCGACATCACGCGTGTCGGTAGCCTCGGCGTCCCTCCGCCGCGGACCATCCTGCAGCCACCGGTCATCCTGATCGACACCGACGACGTCGGCGCGGGCGACGCC
>JAYTOQ010000649.1:0-1908 GCA_043747665.1 Polyangiaceae bacterium
GGAGGCGCCTGGCCGGTCGTCACGGTCGCTGCCTCGTCACGCGCTAACCGACGAGCCGAAGCACGGGCGGCGAGCTGCCGTCGGTGGGCGGCATGGGCGGGACGGCGGGCTTGCCGACGAGACCGAACCGACGCTCGCGCCGCTGGTAGCTCGCGATCGCCTCGTAGAGATCCGCCTCGGAGAAATCCGGCCACAGCACGTCGGCGAAGTGCAGCTCGGCGTAGGCGAGACCGTAGAGGAGAAAGTTCGAGATGCGCCGCTCGCCGCCGGTGCGGATGACGAGATCGGGATCGCCGACGCGCAGGCTCGGCATGCGGCCATGCAGCGCCTCGGCGGTGACGTCCTCGGGGCGCAGCTTGCCGTTCGCCACGTCCGTGGCGAGCTCGCGCGCAGCGGTGGCGATCTCCTCCCGGCCGCCGTAGCTGAGGGCGAGCGTGAGCGTCATCTGGTCGCGCGACGCGCTCTCCTTGCGCAGCGGATCCAGGACGGCGCGCACGATGCCGGGCAGCCGACCGAGGTTACCGACGGCGTTGAGGCGGATGCCGTTGTGCAGGAGCTCGTCGCGCTCGGAGAGGAGGAAGTCGCGCAGGAGGAGCATCAAGGTCTCCACCTCCTCCTCGGGGCGCTCCCAGTTCTGCTCGCTGAACGCGTAGAGCGTGAGCGCCTTCAAGCCGAGACGGCGAGCGGTGCGGACGATCCGGCGGACGGCGCGGGAGCCCTCGCGATGGCCCTCGACACGCGGACTGCCACGGAGCTGAGCCCAGCGTCCGTTGCCGTCCATGATGATGCCGACGTGGGAAGGAAGATTGCGCGCTTCGACGAGCGTGTTCACGGAGGTGGCGTTGGGTACCATGATGAGCTTTCGCCCGCAAAGACGTCCGAGCCCTTGCCACCATTCGACCGCTCGCGGCCAGCCTGCGACCGATGGCGGTCGGTGGATCCGAAGCCTGGTCTCACCTTTCCCCACCCGACGGTCGCGAATCGGGCTCCGGTAGGGGAGATGCGTCTCATTTCAATGGCTTGGCCGTTCGCTTGACGACGGCTCGGAGCGTGCGTGGAGGTAGGCGAAATGGCTCGCCTCCTCTTGACCATGCTCGCCGGTGCCGGCTTCGCCCTGGCGCTGTCCGCAGCCGGCTGCGCCGCCGAACCGGCCGCTGACGAGGCCGCCGTGGACGCGCCGTCGGCGCTCGGCGCCGATGGGTACCGGATCTACGCCGACCTCGCGACCGAGGGCGGCGGGACGCCGAGCGATGGAACGGTGACCGTGCTCGGCCTCCGCGGGCTCTCCGCCGGCGGCGACGCGCACGCGACGAAGTACGTTCGGGCCTTCGACGACACGCTGGTCGTGCTGCGCGCCGACGGCAGTGTCGTGCGGTTCGCGGCGTCGACGCACCCGTTCGAGCTGGCCGGCGTTCCGGGTGTTCCCGATGTCGACGGCGATCATGTGGCCGACGTCGGAATGATCCGACCGGGCGTCTACGACGTCGCCGGTCGGGATCGCACCATCGCTGGCGCGGCGTCTTACGCGGTCACGCAGCACGGCAGCGGCAAGCTCCCGGGGTGGCGTGACACGAATCACGACGGCGTCCTCTCCGACGAAGAGCGGGCGGCATCGGAGCGACGCGGTGACGGCATCACCGACGTGCTCTTCCACCAAGGCGAGGGAGACGCTCCGCCTGCGGTCGGCTGTCAGGTGCTGCCCGCGAGCGCCATCCGCGCGTTCACGACGGCGGTCGGCGGGCCACGCGCGCGCTTCCGCTACGTCCTCGTCGACATGACCGGTCGCGACACCGCCAGTCTTCCGCGCTGATCCGTGCTCACGGCACGACGCGCAGCACGACGTTGTCGTACGAAACGGCGCACGCGGTCGCCGCAGGCTCGTTGGTGAGGCCGACCGCGAGCACGAAG
>JAYTOQ010000650.1:0-5561 GCA_043747665.1 Polyangiaceae bacterium
ATCACGCACAGCACGAGCACGATCCCCGCGAGCACGCGGGGCGAGGCGCGCGTGCCGAGCCCGAAGAGCACCGCGGCGGTGATGGCCTGCACGGATCGCGAGAGCACGGTGTCGATGAGCCCCTTCGCACGCTCACGCACCTTGGTGGGCATCGGCAGGTACAGGAGCTCGGTGGCGACGCGGTTCAACGAGTGCCGGAGGCCGCCGTCGACCATGCGCATCGCGAGGACGGGGAGGAGCGCGCCGCCGGTCACGAAGGATGCAACGCCGCCTGCGACGAGCAGCGATGGCATCACGCCCGTGGCGCCGGCGACGCCCAGCCTTCGTACTATGCGCCCGGCGACGAGGAGCTGCACGACGAGCGACACGCCGTTCATCACCGCGTAATAGCGAGCGAAGAACTCGCCGAGCTGCGCGGGCGCGATGCTGGCCGCGGCCGTCGACTTGAAGAGGTAGTCGACGGTCAGCACCGCCGCGGTCGACAGGCCGACCAGCAGCGCGACGCGCCATACGAAGGGCTGCTGCGAGAGCGCGAGCGACGGGGCGGGCCCAGGTGCCTTGTCGTCGAGGTTCATCCTCGTCGAGAGGTCGTCTTCGTCAGCGGGCAGCACGAGCGTCGTGAGGAGGAGCGCGGTAGCGATGAACGCGAACGCCGCGACGAGGAGCAATGACGTGACGGGATGACGCGCGAGGAGAACCGCCGCCGTCGTCGCGCCGGCGACACCGCCGAAGACGCCGCCGGATGCGACGGGCCCGAACAGCCGGCGGCCTTGCGACGACGTGAACATCTGCGCGGCGAGGAGCCAGAACTGCGGCGAGAGGACCGCGCCGACGAGCCCGCTGAAGACGTAGAGCGCCATGACCACGCGAGGCGTCGGCGTCATGGTGTGGAAAAGCACGGTGGCGACCGCTGCGATGCCGAGCGTCCCGATCAATGCATTTCGGCGGCCGAAGCGCAGCGCGAGCCGCGTGCTCAGCGCTGCCGCGACGAAGGAGAGACCGGCCAGCGCGATGTAGACGAGGTTGAGCTCCTTCGGCGGCAGCTTGGTGAGGAAGAGCGCATCGCGCGCCGTCTCGAGCGTGGTGTGCGCGCCGATCAGGAGGAAGAGCACCAGGAACGACTGGACTACCGGACGAGCTTCCCCCTCGCGCAGGTCGAAAAATCGGGTGAGCCAGCGGGCCATGATCGGATTCGGAGCTACGATGGTAGCTATGGCAGTCGTCGCCCAGAGAGGGAATCTCGACGTGAACGCCCAAGATCGCCAGCTCAGGGTCGGTCTCGTGGCGCTCGCCGGAGCGCTGGTGGTGGCCCTCTTGCTGGTGAAAAGCGGTGCTGCGCCGGTGGTCCGCGGCGTCGCGTTCCTGCCGTTCTTCTTCGCGGTGTACGGCCTCCTCGCGGCGTTCTATCGCGTGTGTGGCTTCACGGCGATCGCCGGACGTCGCATGACGGCGGACGGCGTCGAGAAGGTCGCCGATCGCGCCGAGCTCGCGGCGCAGCGACGCTCGGGGCTGCGCGTGATCATCCTGAGCGTCGTGTTCGCGACTTTTGCGACGTCGCTCTTCGTCGTCGCGACCTGACTAGTCCTCGACCGTACGTCTCAGCCGTCAAGCGACGTGATTCCGATGTCGCCCTTCAGGCCGAGCGCGGGGGAGGTCTCGTAAAGCGCGTCAGTGAGGATGGTGACCACGTGCTCGCCGACCTGTCATGGCGCCAACGGCGCGCCGAAGCTCGCGAAGAAGGCCTCGAGCGAGCCCCCCCCTTCTACGGCGCAGGTGCGGCTGGCGCAGGTGCGGCTGGCGCAGGCGCGCTCGGGCACGGCATCGTCGCCGACGCGCGCGCGGTCACCGCGACGTACACGCGGAGGTAGCTGCCGTGCGCATGAGCCGAAGTGACCTCGATCTTGTCGACGTTCCCGCGGAAGCACGCCGCCGGCCCACCGAACGTGAGGTCGCTCGAGAGCTTCTCGCGTACCGCCTTGAGGCGCTCGCTCAGATCGAGGCGCATCGCGTTCCGCGCCTGGTCGCGGATGTTCGCGCTGTCGGTCAGCGCTTTCAGCGACAGAAAGAAATTCTTCGTCTCGATGGTCGGCTCGAGATCCGGGATCTGGACCTCGTTGTCGACCACGCCGACGTGTCCGCTCAGGAAGAGATCGCCGTCGAGGTCCACGTCGAGACCGAACTTGTGGACGGGTCCCCGGATGTGGACCTTGAGCACGATCTGCCCTTGCGACTCGTAGATCTCGGGGTTTTCGAGATAGAGCCCCGGGTATTCCTTGGAGAAGAAATACTTCCCGTCGGTGAAGAGCATCCCCATCGCCTTCTGCAGCTCGTCGTAGCGCGCGGCGATCGGAACCACGACGGTGAACGGCCCCGACGGCACACTGGTGACGTTCGCGAACGGCGGCAGAGGCAGCGGATCTACGGCTGCGCACGGCAGGGTGACCTCGGGCGCCACCACGAGGGCGAGATCCTTCTCGAGGCCGTCGGCTACCACCGTGGGCCCAGCCTCGATGCCGAGCACCTTGAGGGTCGCGCACCCGTGCGCGTCACCGATGGGCAGATCGATGGGCTTCGACACGCGCGCATAGGCCTCTTCGAGCGAAGGGCGGACGTCGTAAGAGAAGTCCTTGAGCTTCGCGAGCAGCTCGGCAGAGATGGCGTCGAAGACGCCCGCAACGTGGTCGGCCACCTTGAGCCGCCGGTCGGCAGACACCACCTTCACCTCGGTGGACTGCAGCTTCACCTTGTACTCGGTGCTCAGCACCGGCTCTGCGACCACGTGTACGTCGAGCGGAAACTCCAGGCTTCCGATCGGCATGTCGACGACGGCGCGCACCTTCGTGTCGAGGACCACGCGTCCTTGCGAGAACGAGATCTCGGCAGGCGTTCGCTCCCACGTGTATTTACGCTGCGAGCGGAGCAGCGTGAAGGCGCCGTCGCCCTTCCGCGGGATCGCATCGTCCATCGCGCTTCTCAGGCCAGCGCTCGTCACGGTGATGTGCGCGACGACGCGTGACGGGCTCGGATCGGCGACGGGTGCTCCCGGCGTTCCAGGTGGACGCGGCGGATAGACGGCGCCGAACGTCGAGCATCCGGAGGTGATCACCGTCGCGGTGGCCATCGTCACGACGACGAGCGCCCTCGTCATCAGCCCGGATCTCCTTCGCATGCGCGCATTGTGCACCGCTTCGTGGAATGCGGGACGGTCGATCGCTATTGCAGCTCGTAGTCGGCCTCGAGGGCGATGTACGGCACGTAACGGAAATCGCGGATGGCCGTGACGCGCTCGCCGTCCCACTCGAGCAGGGACCCGCAGCGTGGTGCGCTCCGACGGCGCGGCGCCCTCCACCGGGAACTGCTGCGTGAACGCGCTGGTGGCGGCGGCGAGCGCTCACACCGGGTCCGAGAGATCGCCGTCGATGGACGGCGGCGTGGGCGTCCGCACCGGGACGAGCGCGGGCGGCGGTGCCAGCTGCGCCAGCACGAGCACCAGAGCGGCAGGAAGCGCGGGAACCACGGGGAGCGAGAGAGTATGCTCGAAGGGCCGAACATGGCGTTCCCGCTCATCGAAAACGACGACGAGCGAGCGTTTCGCAGGGAGGCCAGCGCGCGCATCCAGGAGACGCGTGCGCTCTGGCAGTCGTTCGTGGCAACGCGACGGCTCCAGCTCATCGACGCGCCGAACGGGCTGCCGGCGTTCGCGGGCGCCGTTGAGAGCACGAAGGTCTCCATCGCCGCCGTGGGCAGCGTCGAGCACGGCTTCCACACGCGCGCGTGGGCCCACGCGAAGATCCCGATGCGCGGCCGGGTCGCGGTCAGGCCCCCTGGCGACTGGGACGATCTTGTCGCGCAGCTCAAGGAGCGTCACTACTTCGAGGACCCCGAGCTCGATCGCTGGCTCGTGGTGAAGACGTCGTCGAAGGGGCTCGCGCACGTCGTGCTCGATGCGCGTGTCCTCCAGACGGTGCGCGCGCTCGCTCCCGGTCGTCTCGAGCTGTCCTACGACGACGGCGCGATCGAGCTCACCTGGGCGGGCGTGGAGCGTAATTTCGCGATCCTCGACGACGTCCTCGCCGTGGTGGCGTACCTCGCGGTTCAGGGCGGCGAGCTGTCGCCGTATCGGTGAGCCGCCATCGGTGGCCTCGCGAGCGGCCGAACATCGAGCTCGACCGGTCGACTCACTTGCGCGCGCCCGCGCGGAGTCTACGATCGAGAGGACTTGCTGCAGCACCGACTCCGTCTCTCTCTCGTCGTCGCACAGGCCGTGGGTGTCCTCACCCTCATGCGGAGCATCGCGTTCGATCGGTGGATCACCGTGCTCGCGTCGCTGTTCTTGATCGGCGGCGCGATGGCCGCGCAGCGCGGTCGGACGTGGGGAGTCCCCCTGGCGTTCGCTGCCGCCGTCGCTTTTCCCGTCGCGTTCCTCATCGGGATCGCGCCGCCGTGGTTCTGCCTGGTGGGCCTCGCCGGGGCATGGCCGTTCGCGCTGAGCGCGCGTCCCTTCGCGCGCTTCGACAAGGGCGCGACGGTGCTGCTGGCAGCGATCACGACGACGCTCGGCGCAGCCGCCGCCATCACGTGGAAGGAGGTGGCATGGTCCGTCTTCGTGACGTACCCGTCCCTGCGACCGAGCATCGAGGCCCAGCACGGAGTAGCGCTCGCCGCGGTCCTCGCGGTCGTGGTGGGCGCGCTCGCGGGCCGCGCGCGGCACCCGGCGATGCGGGTCGGCGCGGAGTCCGAGTCGGAGTCGGGGCAAGCGCGCGTGCGCATCGGCGAACGCGTACGGATCGACAGCGATGCCGCGAGCTACGCCCACGCCGACGCGTTCGAAGAGGAGGCCGAGCGGGAGCTCGGGCTGCCGCCGCGGGTCCTTGACGGACGCCGACATGGTGCTACATCGTCGCCAACCTCAAATGACGGTGAAGCTTAACCTCGTTTCGCTGGTCTTGACGTTCGCAGGCGCGGGGGCGGGCGTCACGGGTTGCGCAGCCGACACCACCGCAGATCCCGCGGAGGGCGCGGTCGATTCGAGCGAGGACGACCTCCTCAAGAAGACGGGCCCGACGTCGAGCTGGAGCTACCGCGGGTTGATGCCGGCGCTCGAGTCGCCGAAGCTCACCGTCTCGCTCGAGGGACACACCGTCCACGTCGCCGGTTTGCTCCCTGCGAGCTTCCACGGCAACCTTCCCTTCTACGCGAAGACCGAGGCGGTCGGCACGCGCACCAGGGTCCATCTCGCGTACCCCATCGCGACGGTTGACCCCAGCGGTCACCTCCCCGACAGCAGCACCGCGACGCGCAACCCCGAGCCCTTCGCCTACTCGGTCTGCGGCGGCGACAACTTCCACGCGACCAACTCCACGGGCGCGTTCGGCGGCTTCCCGTTCATCGAGTACATCTGCGGTCACAAGGACGCCGACGGACGCGTGCGCAGCGGCATCGCGTTCCATGGCCCCATCACCAGCACCAACGTCTCCGGCACGCCGTACTGGTCGCTCCTGCGCGGCCCCGTCTCGCACGCCTGCAACCGCATGCTCGGCGAGCACGTCCTCGAGCTCGCA
>JAYTOQ010000651.1:0-4372 GCA_043747665.1 Polyangiaceae bacterium
CGATGCGCATCGCGCACTTCTCCGATCTCCACGTCCTCGCGCTCGACGGCGTCCCGACGCACCGTTTCCTCAACAAGCGCTTCACCGGCTGGGTGAACCTGCGCGTCAAGCGAGGACACATCCATCGCTCGGCGCACGTACGTGCGGTCGCTCGCGAGATCACGCGCGCGAAGGTCGACCACGTCGTCATCACCGGTGACCTCACCAACCTCGCGCTCGAGCAAGAGTTCGAGGCGGTGCGCACGCTGCTGGAAGAGCACCTCGGCCTCGATCCGCAGCAGATCTCGGCAGTGCCCGGCAACCACGACCTTTACACGCGCGGCGCGATGCGCGACCAGCGCTTCACCAAGTACTTCCACGACTACGTCGCGAGCGATCTCCCGGAGCTGGGCGCCGACATCCCGCTCGGTCGCTTCCCGTTCGTGAAGCTGCGCGGACCGTGCGCGATCATCGGTCTGTCGAGCGCCATTCCGCGTCCGCCGATCATGGCCTCCGGCTATCTCGGCAAGCCGCAGCTCGAGGCGCTCTCGCGGATCCTCGTGCACCCCGAGGTGCAGAAGCGCACGCCGGTCATCCTCATCCATCATCCGATCCACAATCCGCCGAACAAGTGGAAGACGTTCATGAAGGGCCTCGAGGACGCCGACGCGCTCATCGCCAAGCTCTCCGGGCTTCATCGCGGCCTCCTGCTCCACGGCCATCTCCACGTACGCCGCAAGTCGACGCTAGGCACACCCCTCGGCGAGCTTCTCTCGGTCGGCGCGACGAGCGCATCGCTCGAGGACGATGACGAGCACAAGATGGCCGGCTTCAACCTCTACGAGTTCGACGAGACCGGCAAGCTGGGCGCCATCGAGGCGCACGTGCTCGACGCAAAGGAAGACCGCTTCCGCATCGAGAGCGTCCCGCTCGTCGCGTGATTCGCAGCTAGCGCTGCACAAAGACGAAGCGCCCACCCTCCGAGGAGAGCAGGCGCTGGTCGCTGCGTGGCCGTCCCTGAGGACGGGAGGCTTTCACCTCGGGCGGCGCGTTCAGGCCGTCGCCGGTTCTTGGCGAACGACGTTGATGGCCTGGAGGCCCTTCGGACCTTCCTTGATCTCGAACTCGACGGTCTCGTCCTCGAAGAGGCGGCGGCGACCGTCACCGGAGATCTGGGAGTAGTGCACGAACACGTCGGCACCGTTGTCCTGCTTGATGAAGCCCCAGCCCTTTTCGTCGTTGAACCACTTCACCTTGCCCACTGCCATCGGAGCCTCCACTGCGCGTGCGAAATGCGGAATTGAGAAACGGTGATTACTGCAACTACCTCGTCGGGCCGGCCTTCACCGTAGTTCCTCGACGACTTGGGCGTACGGTACGCGGAGGTGGTTCCGGCCGTCAACGTGGATCCTGCACGGGATTCAGCGGCATTTCCGGCTCAACTCGAGGGGCTCTCGGCAAGCTCCCGAAGGTGCTTGTAAAATCCCTCTATCTCGACGCGCCTCATCGAATGACGATTTCGTGGCACGGTTTACGCCACGTGAGAGACCGCGAATTTACGGCTTCGAAGGTGCGCCCTTTTCGAGCGCGTCGAGCTCCTCGAGGTTCGCTTTTACTCTCGGATCCGACGGGTCGAGGCCGGCTGCGGTCTTGAGCGCCTGTCGCGCCTCGCCGCGTGTCTTGGGGTCGCGAGAGAGCGCCGTCGCGAGGTTGATCCACGCGCTCGAGAGCTTCGCGTCGATCTTGATCGCCTCGCGGTACTCGGCGACCGCGTCCGTGAGCTTGCCGGAGAGCTGCAGCGCGTAGCCGAGGTTCGAGTGGAACGTGGCGCGCTTCGGATCAAGCTGGATGGCGCGATGCAGCTCGGGGATCGCGCGGGTGAAGTCGCTCTGGGCGAGGAGCGCGGTGCCGAGATCGGAGTGCGCGCGCGCGTCGTTGGGCACGAGGCGCACCTCGATCTCGTACTCCTTGATGGCCTCGGCGACGCGGCCGCGCATGAAGAGCACCGTGCCGAGGTTTCCGCGACGGGCGGCACTACCGGAATCGAGCTCGCGAGCGCGCGTCAGCTCGACGAGGGCCTCCTCGGTCTTGCCGACCGAGAGCAGCGCGATGCCGAGCGCGGAGTGCGCTTCGGGATCGTCGGGAAGGAGACGCGCGCCCTTGCGGAGCGCCGCCTCCGCCTGCGGTCCGTCACCGAGGAGCAGGTACGCGCGGCCAAGCTCCACCTGCGCGGCGCCGAGCGTGGGCTCGAGATCGGCGGCGCGCTTGAGATCCTTCGCGGCGGCGATGACCTCGAAGCTCTTCTCGGCGGCGGCGAAGCCGAGGCTCGGGCTCGCCTTCGCTGCGCGCACGCGCGCAGAGCCCACGATGGGGGCCGCGCGCTTCGGCGCCATGATCATCGCCACCTTGTACGACGCGGCGGCCTTCGCGTAGTCGGCGTCCTCGAAGGCCTTGTCGCCTTGCGCGAGCACCGCATCGAGCTTGTCGTCGCCCGTGTGCGCGAGCGAGATGGTGGTGGGCTTCGGGGGCGGCAGCGCGGACTCGGGCGCGGTCGCAGCGGGCGGAGGTGTCGTGGCGACCGGCAGCGGCTGCACCGGCGGAGGCGGCGACGCAGCGGGCTGCGCCGGAACGGTGGTGACCGGCGCGGGAGCGACCGCGGGTGCGGCGGGTCCGCACGCAAGTGCCGACGCGAGCGTGAGAGCGAGGACGGCGATGCGCTTCATGATGTTCCTTCGCGGCCTTCGCGGCGCTTCACCACGGCGTACGCGTGCGCGATGACGTCGCGCGCCGCTTCGAGAATGCGATGCTCGTGTGTCGACGTGCGCAGCGTGACGAGCTTCTGCGCGCCAGGGAGCGCGGTCTCGGTGAGCTCGCGCGAGGCTTCCCGGACGCGCTCCGGGACCTTCGCGTCACGCGAGAGCGCCATCAGGTGATCGACGTACGAGCGGCCCCACGTCGCGTCAGGCTCGACAATGAGGGCGCCGTTGAGAGCCATCCCCGCTGCGCGCTTGGCGCCGGTCAGCCCGGCGCGGGGGTTGTTCGCGGCATACGCCTCCTCGGCGTGCCTCAGATCGCTCTGGCCGGCGCGGATCCACTCGTCGGGCGAGAGCTTGAAGAGCCAGTGCTTCTCGTCGCGCGCGAAGACGGCCATGGCCGCTGTCACGGTCGCATGTGGCGCGTGGAGTGCTCGCGGCCGTCGAAGCGGATCATGACCTGCTTCGCCTCGACGACGGTGAGGAGGTTCACGGGCCGCTTCCAAACGCGCACTAGGCTCTTCATGACCTCGCGCGCGTAGTCCGCGCGGAGATCGATGCCCTGGTGATCGTGCTTGAGCAGCAGCTCACCGCGGTTGTCGTAGTTTGCGTCCTCCACGAAGATGAAGGGGTTGCCCGCGTTCGTGAGCTGGAAGAGGAGCTTCTCTTTGACCTGCTTGAACTCGCGCGTCTCGATCTCGTAGCGCTCGTTCCGGTTCGACCACGAGAAGCTGAACAGCTTGTGGTCGCGGCAAAAATCGGGAGTGAGGAACTCGTCGATGAAGGTGACGTCGTTGTAGAGCGAGCGCACCTCGAAGATCTTCTGCTTGCCGAGGTCGAGCCTCAGGTTCCAGTGCCTCTTCGCGTCGAGGTCGTCGCAGTCCTCCCACTCTTTGCCGAACTGCCCCTTGTTCCAGCGCTCCTCGATGTTGCGATACAGCTCGACGCCGAGCTTGTACGGATTGAGCCGCCCGCCGCTCGTGGCGAGCACGCCGGCGTTGTTGTCCGCGTAGTCGATGATCTCCGACGCATCGAGGATCTTCGTGGTCATGAGCTTGCTATGCCAGTAGCTCGCCCATCCTTCGTTCATGATCTTCGTCTGCATCTGCGGCGTGAAGTAGAGCGCCTCCTCGCGGATGATCTCGAGGATGTCGTGCTCCCAGCGCTCGAGCGGCGCGTTGTCCATCAGGAACTGGAGGACGTCGCGCTCGGGACGCACCGGGAATTTCTTCTCGCGGTCCTTCTCGGCCTGGATCTTCTGGCGCTGCTCCTCGAGGTACTCCTCGGGGTTGATGAAGGACTCCATGTAGCCCTTCGACTTGAGGCGCGGCACCTCCTGCACGACCTCCTCCGCGTCGGGATCGACCGCGACGCGACGACCGCGGAACGCCGCATGCGGGTCGATGAGGTTCTCGAGGCTGAGGCACTGGTCGATGAAGTCCTCGACCTTGTTGATGCCGATGCGCGCGACGTGACGGCGCACGCGCGAGCCGTGGTTCGCCATCTTGTCGATCCAGCGGCGATTCGGATCGTAGTTCTTTGGGCGCTGACCGGGGTTCGTGGTGCGACCGCCGGTGTCGAGATCGGTGGAGCGGAAGCAGAAGTTGTTCTTGAAGAAGTCGACGTGCCCGTAGACGTGG
>JAYTOQ010000652.1:0-2259 GCA_043747665.1 Polyangiaceae bacterium
CGGACACGATAAGTGCCGTAAGGAAATACCACGCCGTGGACAGCTGCAATATGGAGTCGGCAGGCGGCGCTGCGCTCGCGCCGAAACGCCGACAGGAGGGAGAGCTCGCGATTACGCCGCGGCGCATCGCTGCACGCCACGCACGGCCGTAGCCCGCGTCGTTGCTCTACCGCCTTGGGCGCGTCCGTGGGCTCCGCACGTAGGATTGCCTTGCGGCCGAGGACGCCCCTCCCGCTCTCGAGGCGTGCGTGGCGTGCGCGGGCCTCCTCGACGCGAACGGCGGCCTCGAGCTTCGCCGCCCACTCGGCGTCCGTCAGCGACTCGAAGCCCGCAGGTCGCTCCACACAAAGCGTCACCTCCGCGGGCATTTTCCCGTCGATGCTGAAGAAGCTGCGAGGACGCTGCACCGTCTTCGTCTTGCCGGATAGGTTCAAACCCAGAGAAGTCGCGCCCGGCCAGTCGGTGACGCGGTCGACGAGATCAGCCGCAACGGGATTCGCCAGCAAGTAGACCAGCTTCGCAAGGCGGTCAGCGGCTTCTACTAAGTAGACGGCGTTCGGCTGCTCGGTCGCCCAGAAGTTCTCCCATCGACCACGGAGCGCGTTCATGGCCTTCGCGATCATCTTGTGAAGGTGAGCGAGAAACTCGGGGAAATGGCCTCGGTTATCCCGGACAACGAGGTGCTGATGGTTGCTCATCGCAATAAAGCCGTGGAGCGTCATGCCGTACCGCTGCACGGCCTCGCCGAGACAATAGAGGTAGATGCGTTCGACATTTTCGTCGGGCCGAAGCAGGAACTGCCGCTGCGTGCAGCGCCGGCTGATGAGGTACGTCCGTCCCGGAACCACTTGGCGCGCCACCGTCATGTGAGCTTTCGTGATCTACCGACCATGCGCGCATGGCGAGCACGAGGCGTACCAACGACGCGTCCATGCAATGTCGTGACGTTGCGAGTCGCGGACCCCGTTTCGGACAGTAGGGAGCGTGTCCGCGGCCAGTCCCAATCCGCGATCGAGCCCCGCGCTGCGAGCCGTGGACCACAAGTTGGGACGGGGCGACCTCGAGCCCGGCGCTGCGAGCCGTAGACCGCAACCCGGGACGGGTCGACGGACGAACAACTCAGGAGAGATGCCACCCCGCGCCGCGAAGAACAACTCAGGAGAGGTCGATGGCGAACAACAACTCAGGAGAGGTCGACGGGAGAGGTCGACGCACAGGAGAGGTCGACGCAGGAGAGGTCGACGACGGCGGCGAACGGCGAGCGCGCTCAGGTCAACGCGGAGCGATCAGCGCGGCGGTGTCGACTTTCACCGCGTAGCGCTCCTTCGCAACCTGCTGGATGGCGGTGGCGAACTGCGGATTGTCGCGGAGGATGCGGCTGAAGTCGGCCTTGTCGAGGACGAAGAGGTCGCAGCTCCGCTTCGCGCGCACGTCGGCGGTACGCGGCTTGGAGAGCAGGACGCCGATTTCGCCGAAGATATCGCCGTCGGTGAGGACCTTGAGGACGTTGCCTTGGTCGTCGAGCACCTCCACCTCGCCGCGGGCGATGAGGTACAGCTCTCGGCCGATCTCGCCCTTCTTGATGATCGACTCGCCCCGGGTCACCTGGGTTGAGCGGAGAGCCATGATGACCTGCTCGAGGAACAGCATGTCGCCGTCCTTGAAGAGGGGCACCTTGCGCAGGACCTCCTCGGTCACCACCTCGTGCCAGCGCCGGTTGTCCTTCGCGATGAGGTCGCGCGCCGCCTTTGGTCCCCAGCTGCCTCGGGCGTAGTTGGGGAAATCGGCGGGCGTCTCCTTCCAGTGGTCCATCAAGGGCTGCGCGACGCGCCAGGCCGCCTCGACGAGATCGCCGCGCGAGAAGAGCGTCGCGTCACCGTGCGAGCACGCGTAAATCATGACTTCGTATCCCGTATAGCGAGAGGCCGTGAAGGCATCACCGTAGGCAAAGCGCATGTTCACGGGCTGCAGATACAGGCGAGGACCCGGGATCTTGGCCTGGAATTGAATCTCGATGCCCTGATAAGGCTGGATATGAAAGATCAGCCGATTGGGGCCGAGTGACTGCACCGGAGTCCCGCGGAAGATCACCTCTGGGGCCTTCTTGAACTCGACGATGATCTCGGTGCCGCGCTTCCACAACGCCTTGCCGGACCGCAGATAGATGGGCACGCCTTCCCAGCGCCAGTTGTCGATGTGGAATCGCGCGGCGGCATACGTCTCGGTCTTCGAGTCCGCGCTGACGTCCTTCTCCTCCCG
>JAYTOQ010000653.1:0-6450 GCA_043747665.1 Polyangiaceae bacterium
GTGGCGCCCCAACCGCCCGCGGCCTGCGCGCGGGGGATCGACAGCGACTTCGGCCCCACCGTGCCCGATCCATCGAGGGCTGAAAGCTCGTTCCGGATCTCCGCGCCTGCCTGCGAAAGACCCCACCCGAGTGCTTGATCGTCGACGCCCGACGTCCCCGACGTACCGCTTCCCCCAAGGGTTTGAATCAACGTCTGCGAGGTGCCGTAAGATCCGGTCACGCCTACCGCGCTCTGCCCGCCTACACCGCCTCGAGCGATGGCGCCCGTCGTCCCGGTAAACGAAGTCGGTAGTCCATCTTGGCCCTTCGCGGACGTTGTGGCGCCCGCGCCGCCCGCGCCGATGGAGTACGTATGCACGGCGCCCGGCGTCACGCTGATCGGCGCGACGACGATGCCGCCGCCGGCCCCGGCGCCGCCACCGCAAGACCAGCGACCCGTCGCGGCCTGCCCCGGCGCGCCCTTTCCGCCGGCCCCTCCGCCGGCCTGGCATACGACGATGGCGCTCGTGACGTTAGGCGGGCATGTCCATGTCCCGGTCGCGTTGGTCAGTAGGTCGTACCGCAGCGGGCCGAGGCTTTTGAGGTATGCGGTCCGATCGCCCAAGGCGCCGAACGCCACGTTGACGGACGCGGCCGATTCGGCGTCCCCGTCGTCCGGGACCGTGTAGTCCGTGGGGTAGGTTGCTGTTCCGGCGTATTGATGCGGCATGGATCAAGGCTCCCAAAATCGGCAAGTCGTGGTGTTACGCGAGGACGTCCGCGACGCGCCCGTCGTCCCGTATTCGCCCCAAGTGCCATTCGGGCACGTCGCGGCGTCGAGCGGATTGAAGAGCGTTGCGGCGGACGTGAAGATCACGCAACGGATCGAGGTGTGTGCCCCCTTCCATTGCGCGAGGATGGCCCGCACGGCGTCGTAGGGGGTTCGGGTGACTTGGTGCCCGAGGCCCGAGTCTCGCGCGCCCCATAGCCGGCCTGCGCCCCAAGTCCCCGTATTCGCCCACGCGGTCGGGTAGACGACGACGAAGAGCTCGGACCAAAAGCCCGCGCGCTCGGGGTTAGAGGTGCCGTCCCAATTCCATGTGGCGTCGTTCGTGGTGATCGTGCCGTCCGCGTTGCACGTGACCCAGTGACCCGCGCGGTTTATGACGCGAACGCGGGGGGCATTGCCGAGGTATTCGTGTAGCTCGATGGCCAGCTGGCGCTGCGAGCCAGCGCCGCGCCACTTGTCGAACCACTTGTTCAGCTTCACCGCGTACTGCGCGTCGGTGTCGCTCTCGCCTCGGAGGATGCCCCTTGAGCGGCCCGTCAGCGACAGCGCGGTCGGCGTACCGATTCCCGGCCAAGGAGCCCGGAGCGCCTGCAGCGCGGCCTCGATGTGCACGTCGACGGAAGCGCAGATGGCCCAGAGGTACCGGTACCCGACCCACCTGCCGCTCTGCCGACGACGATCGGACAGCCACCACGGAACGAGCTTCCGTAGCAGGTCGCGGTATCGCTCGACGCCCGCGTCCGCCATTACGTGGTCACCTTCGTGACGATGCGGACGGTCAGCGTCGCTGCGAGCGTGGCGACGTCGCTCGGGTTCATGAGGACGTCCGCACCGACGCCATCGACGGCGAAGATGCTCGGGTGCGCCGCCACCACGGCGCCCTCGATTCGCGTTGCGTAGAGGTAGCCTTGGAGCGACGGCGTCTTCGGGATGCCGCCGATCGGGTAGGACGTCATCAGCGCGATGAGCGCGGCGTTCACGAGCCCGGCGAGGTCCGAGGCCGAGACGCCGACCTGCGCGACCGCCCAGACCGTGAGCGCCCTGCTGACCGGCAGCGTCGTCGCCGCGAACGTGTTCGCCGTCACGCTGTCGGGCCTCGCGTAGAGCTCGATGCTCGACTGGACGTACGTGACGTCGGACGCAGCCGGCGCGCCCGACGGCGACGCGACATAGATCGTCACCACGCCCGTGGACGAGCCCGGGGAGATGGAGAATCGGTTGACGTTGACGACCGAGCCGTCCGGGCGCGTGGCGGATCGGACGGCGTAGCCGTAGGCACCTCGCGGGCCGAGGCCGGACAGCGTGCTGAGCTTGTCTTTGCATCGCTGCCGAAGGACCGAGTCGACCTCGGCGTCGGTGCCGACGATCGCCGCTGTGTTCGTACACGTGACGCCGAGCATGGTCGTCACGATCGTTGTGACGGTCCCCGGCGACGCGGAGCTCGCCGCGCCCAGGGCGGAGGCGATGACCGGGACGGAGAGCGTGGCACCGGGTGCGAGCGTGAAGCTCGACCCGTTCACGAACGAGGCGCCCGTCGCCGAGGACGAGCACACGAACGCGCCGGCGGCGAAGGTGTAGCTCCCGCCGCCGGTGTTTACGAGCGTGACCGACCCGGTGGCGAACGTCGCCGGGATGCGCGTCACGCCGTACACCGACTGCGCGAGGAGGGTAAGCCATCCCCCGGCCGACGTGTCGAGGAATCCCGAGGCCGCGAACCCTGCGATCATGCCGCTGAGGCCCGACACGACGACCGCGACCACGAACAGGATCGTCCGCAGCGAGCCGCCCTTGCGCCAGGCTCGCGGCGCGAGGCCGGCCGTCTCGAGCGTCTTGAGAAAGGTCTCCTCCTGCTGCGCCGAGGTGACCGGCGTGATGAGGTCGGCGACCGTGATCACGACGTCACCCTCTGGACGTTACCGGCGGCGTCGTACTGCAACGTGATGCCGAGCGCGGCCCCGTTCACCTGCAGCTGCATCGCGACGAGCATCGTCGTCGGGTCCACCTGAGACAGCGTAACCGCCGCAGCCGAGATGCGTGCATCCTGCATCAGCTTGGTCTCGACGCGATGCTTCAGCGTCGGGTCGAGAGGGCCTGACAGACCGTCTTCGAGACCGATGCTGCGCTCCGGCGCGCTGAGGTTCGAGCCGTACGACTCGAGCAGCATGTGGACGACGTCCTGCTCGAGCTCGGCGATCGGATCGTCGAGGTCGCGGCCGAACTCATCAAGATCGGTTTCGCACATGACGTCCATTAGGCACTCCTCCTGTTGACGCCTGCTACGACGTAGCTACGTAATTCGTTATGAAGACTGGACCGAAGCCCAAACCGATGATCGACCGATTGCGCGAGAAGTGCACCATGGACGCGAATGGGTGTTTGGTATTCGAGGGGTGCCTGGTATCCGGTTACGGACAGATCCGTGACGGCAGGACATCCCGTCTCGCTCACCGAGTGATGTACGAGGCGACTCGTGGCCCCGTGCCGGAAGGTCTGGACCTCGACCATCTTTGCCGCAACCGGGCGTGCTGTAACCCTGATCACCTTGAAGCTGTTTCCCGGCGCGAGAACGCACGTCGCGGCATCCGGGGGGTTCTCACTACCCAGTGCCCGTTTGGCCACTCGTACGACCCGACGAACACCCACTTTACGAAAGTGGGCCACCGGCAGTGCCGGACTTGCCACCGCGAGCGCGTGCTCGCCGCGTACCATCACAAGCGCGCTTTGATTGCGTCCAGTCAGCATCAGTCTGCAAATACCTTGGTGGATGTGGCAATTGGCACTTGCGCGGCCACCGCGGCCGCGAGCCCGCCGAGCGCGGCGGCCACGACGTTGCCGGGGCCGACCAGCGCCGCGGCGTAGGCGGGGAAGACGGGGATCGCGATGGCCGCGTTCGTGGCCGCGGCGACGTAGGCCGCGAGCGCGCCGATGGCTACCGTGAGAGCGGAGATCTGCGCCTGCGTCCCCGGGGCCTTGGCGACCGGCGCGACCGCCAGCGTTCCGAGCGCGATGCGAACGGCGTCGATCTTCGTCTCGAGCGGCGGCGGCGCCGACGGCGCGAACCCGACCACGACAGGCTGCGCCGGGTCGCCGTCGACGAACGAGACCAGCACCTCGGTCCCGGGGACGAACAAGTGCGACGAGGACGCGAGGCCCGGCCACGGGTCGATCTCGGCGAGGAGGGCCGGCGCGGGACCCGTCAGGTCGACGAGCTGAAGCGACAGCCGCTTGTTCGCGGGGTTCTGCAAAACGATTCGGTAGTGCCAGCGCTTGAGGTACTGGACCCCGCACGCCTCGCGAGCCATCGAGGCCATCGCTCGAGCAAGTCGGCCACCGGGCGCCTCTTTCGGGGCGCCGGGCAGCGTGACCGGCACCGCCGCGGTGTCACACCACGCGACCACACGAGCGCCGTCCGGACCGAACGACTGCTCGACGTCGCGCACCGTGGCGGTCCCGAACTTGATGTCGAGCAGCACCGTTCCCGGGAGCACGAGCTCGTCGCTGGCCAGGACCGCGCGCTTGCTGATCGGGTCCCATTCGAGGATGTCGACGCTCAGCGGATCGAACGGGATCGGGAGGCGCGGCCCCGTGACGGTCACGCCGGTCGTCTCGACATGCCAGTCGAACCCGGCCAGCACCCTCGAGGCTGGCCCCGCCGTCCTCACGTAGTCGACGCCGAGGCGCCGGGGCATCGCGTCGACCACCGCCTCGCCGACCGCGGCGCTCGTGACGGCGAACACGGCGGAGGACAGGACGCCCACGTCGTCGTGCAGGTGCAGCCCGCTCACAAGCTTGTCCCAGCCACCGCCGCCGCCGACCACCTGGACGTGCGCCTTCGACCCGTTCACGCCGGACGCGCGCGGGTCGATGGTGCCGATCATCGGCGTGGTCCCGACGAGCAGCGTGCACTTGCCCGTGGGGACGACGCCCGATTCGTCGAGGTCAACGTCGACGTCCGCGATCCATACGCCCGTCGACGGCATAAGGATGCGCGCCGCCACCGCGGTGAGCTGGTTGAGAAGGAGCGGGAGCACGCGTCAGCCCCCGCTCAGCTTGTTGAGGGTCGCGATCTTCGCCGCGGTGTTGATCTCCTCGGGCGTTTTCGGGACGACCGCAGCCGTGACCACCGCTGGCGGGCCCTTGAACGGCTTCAGCAGCATCGGGAGCGGCTTCTTGTATTCAAAGAAGCTGATCGACGAGCACCATAGACCGCCCCCGTCGGGGTCCTGTTCGAGCTGCGTCACGTTCTCGATCTGCACCTGCTCGATGTAGATCGGCGGGCTGTTCAGCGCGGGATGAACGATCGACAGCATCGTGAGCGGCGGCGCCGAGAAGATCTGCGAGAACAGCTTCCATTGAAGCGCGTGCGCCTGCTCCCAGAGGAAGATGTCGACCGAGAACTTCGAGACGTCACGGCCGATGCAGACCGCCGTGGCGCCGTTCAGCCCGTACCCGGGCCGGAGGTCCCACTTGCGCGGCGATGACGCCCCGCGAACGATGGCGAGGCCCGGCGAGGGAATGCCCGCCAGCACAATGAAATTGGTCGACGGAAACTGGTCCGGAAGACTCGGCAGGGCCGAGGCGACCGCGGCGTCGATGGAGAGCGGCATAGCTAGGCCGGAACCCCGACGCCGCCGCCGTGCATGGCATCGATGATGCCTTTCGTGATCTGCTCGATGACCGACGCGCTTGAGACCGCCGCAGCGACCTCCTTGGCGTTGCCCCCGCCCGCGTTGATCGTGATGTTCACGGTCATGCCGCCACCGCCGCCGCCGCCACCGCTGGACGGTGCCGAGACCATCGCGTTGACGGCGCTCTGCGCGTCGCCGCTGCCCTTGTCGACGCCCTGGGCGTAGCCCGAGGTGGTGTGCTGGCCGTACTCCTCGAACACCTTCGAGGGCGAATGGATGCCGAGTACATCCTTGAACGACTTTTTGACGACGTCGCCAAGCCCCAGGACGGCCGTACCGAGAGCTCCCGCACCTGACTTGAGGCCTACGATCAGGCCGGCGACCACCGACGCCCCGAGGCCTTTCCAGTCGGTGCCGGAGATGGCTTCGTATTGCGCCTTGAACCCTGCGCCCAGGCCCTCGACGAGCGTGATCAGGTCCGCAAAGGGTTTGATGTACGTGGTGTAAAACATCGCGCCGGCCGCCATGAAGGCGCCCACCGCGAGGGCCGCTGCCCCGAGCGCCACCTTCAGGAGCGTTACACCCGTCTTCATCACGTCGATGCCGCCGAGGACTTTGCTGTTCGCGAACGTGTCGCGAAGGGCGTTGCGAAGCGTGAAGTAGGCGATCCCGATGTCGAGCGCGCCGTCGATGAGGCCGTGAATGAACTTCTTCACGAGCGGCGTCGACGAGGAGATCGACAGCCCCATCTCCTTGCCGAAGACTTCGACGATCGTCTTCAGCGCTTGGCCGGTGACCGAGTCCAGCTTGAACATGTCGGCGAGCTCTTTGAAGCCCTTCAAGATCGGCTCGATGTTCACGTTCTTCGTGAGCGCGTCGAACGACTCGCCGAGCTTCTTCACGATGTTGTCCATCGACAGCATCTGGCGCAGGTTCGTCCCGCCGAGCTTCGCCGTGCTCGCCGCAGCCAGCGCCGCCGCGCCGTCCTCGAGCTTCACGCGGCCCTGACGGAGGGCCAGGGCGGCCTCCTTGACGCCGATCTTCATCGACTT
>JAYTOQ010000654.1:0-2006 GCA_043747665.1 Polyangiaceae bacterium
GGCGATCCGTGGCGGTCCGGGCGCCCACGGTCGTAGACTTGGTCTCGATGAGGACGACGTTCGCTCCCCTGCTCGGCGTGATGGCCCTCGCCGCCCTGCTCGCGACGTCGGCCGATGCGTCGGCGTTCTGCCGGTCCACCACCTGCCGCTCGACGGCGTCGAAGGAGTGCGCGACCGACGAGAATAGCTGCCCGACGGACGGTGCGAAGCTCCTCTGGCCGTCGAGCTGCATCAGCTACGCGATGAACGTGAACGGTACGCAGGACCTCGACCCCATCGAGACCCGCGCCACGATCCGCAGGTGCTTCCAGGCGTGGGCCGAGGTGCCTTGTCCCAGCGGCGGCAACGCGTCGATGACGTTCGAGGAGCGCGAGCCGGCCGCGTGCAAGAAGAGCCAGTACAACAAGGACGGCGCCAACCTCAACGTCGTGCTCTTCCAGGACGACGACTGGAACTACCGCGGCATCGACGGGACCCTGGCGAAGA
Organism: Polyangiaceae bacterium; assembly: GCA_043747665.1. Lineage (GTDB taxonomy): Bacteria > Myxococcota_A > Polyangia > Polyangiales > Polyangiaceae > Labilithrix. The sequence continues at coordinate 487 of JAYTOQ010000654.1, forward strand.
CGAGCGTCACCTACAACGATCAGACCGGCGAGATCTACGACGCGGACATCGAGGTCAACGCGGCCAACAACACCGTCACCATCAGCAACGACCCCAAGATCATCGACTACGACCTCCAGGCGGTGCTCACGCACGAGGTCGGTCACTTCATCGGAATCGCGCACTCGCCCGATCCCTCGGCGGTCATGTTCGCGTCGTACGCGCCCGGCTCGATCTCGCAGCGCGTCCTCACGCCGGACGATGTCGGCGCCGTCTGCGAGATCTACCCGCCCAAGAGCGGCGTGGTCTGCAACTCGACGCCACGAGGCGGCTACTCCGCGACGTGTCCCGACGCACCGAAGAGCACCGGTTGCATGGTCGCGGCCACGTCCTCCCCTTCGCCGAGCGAGGGCACCAGCTCGAGCGGATCGCCAGCGTCCTGCGCGCTGTTCGGCTTCGGTCTCCTCGCGATGGCGCGCTTCGCGCGCCCTTCGAATCGAACGAAGGGCCCGACGCGCTGAACAGGCGCGATTCGTCGTCGCGCTGGCCTCCGGTGGGTGCCTGGTCTATCCCAGGCCGGTGAAGTTCGTCGATTCGTGCAATGTGGACCTGGTCGCCGGCAGCGGCGGCAACGGCGTCGTGGCGTTCCGGCGCGAGAAATTCGTGCCTTTCGGCGGGCCTGCCGGGGGCGACGGCGGCCGCGGCGCAGACATCGTGTTCGTCGCCGACTCGGGCCTGTCGACGCTCCTCGATCTCACCTACGGCCGCACCATCCGCGGCATGCACGGCGAGCACGGCCAGGGCGCCGACTGCTACGGCCGAGCTGCGAAGGAGGTCCTCGTTCGCGTGCCCGTCGGGACGCAGGTCTTCAACCGCGATACGAACGAGCTCCTCTACGACATCGACGAGCCGAACAAGCGCATCGTGGTCGCGCGCGGCGGCAAGGGCGGACGCGGCAACATTCACTTCGCGACCCCCTTCGACCGCGCGCCGCGTCGCGCCGAGCCGGGAGAGCCCGGCGAGGAGCTCAAGCTGCGGCTCGAGCTGAAGGTGATGGCCGACGTCGGGCTGCTCGGGTTCCCCAACGTCGGCAAGTCGACGTTCATCCGCGCCGTCTCGCGCGCGCAGCCCAAGGTCGCCGACTATCCCTTCACCACGCTCACGCCGCATCTCGGTCTCGTGCGCGTCGGCGACGAAGCCACGTTCGTGCTCGCCGACATCCCGGGTCTCATTCCCGGGGCCTCGGAGGGCGCAGGGCTCGGGCATCGCTTCCTGAAGCACGTCGAGCGGTGCCGCGCGCTGCTCCATCTCGTGACCCTCGATCCCACCGACGAGCGCGAGCCGATGGCGGACTACGAGGCGCTCCAGGACGAGCTCGAGCGGTTCGACCCCGAGCTCGCAGCGCGACCGCAGATCGTGGCGATGACCAAGGCCGACCTGCCCGAGGTGCAGGAGGCGTATGCGAAGCTCCGTCCGAAGTTCGCGAAGAAGAAGATCGAGCTGAGGCTGGTCTCGTCTGCGACGGGTGAAGGCGTACGCGC
>JAYTOQ010000655.1:0-1874 GCA_043747665.1 Polyangiaceae bacterium
TACGAGAGCATCACCGGCAAGGTGAACAAGCCCGACGCGCTCATCGACTTCCAGGACACGTCGGCCGTCATCTGCGCGAACTGCCACGTCAACCTGAACCGCATCGCGCCGATGTTCATCAACTACGACGACACGGGCTTCCTCCAGGCGACCGGGCAGGTGCAGGTCCCGGTTCCGAAGAACCCCATCGCGCAGCGCATCGACTACCTCCCCGCAGGCGAAGGCTTCGCGTGGCGCAGCGGCAAGCCGGTCACCGACATCCCGTCGCTCGGCGCGGCCATCGCGGCCGACCCCGAGGTCGCGCGCTGCGCGGTCAACCGCGTGTGGAACTACGCCCTGTCGCGCGGCGACATCGTCAACGACCTCGCCACCATCCCGAACGCGGTCACCGACCCGCTCGTGAAGGACTTCGGCACCAACAAGCAGAATCTAAAAGAAACCATTCGCGCGATCTTCAAGTCCGAAGATTTCGTGAAGTTCTAGAGCAGGGAAGGGAGTCAGAAAACCATGAAACGCATTGCTCTCACCCTGATCGGCGTCGCCGCCATCGCGCTCGGCGCGTGTACCAACGGCACATCGGACCAGCTCAACGGCGGCGGCGGAACCGGCGGCGCCGGCGATCCCAACGGCACGGCCGGCAACGAGAACACCACCTACGATCACTCGAACGATCCCGGTGGTGCAGCGCCCGGCGCGGACTTCCAGCCCGCGGAGCCCGCACAGGTCCGCCTGGTCGGCTCGCCCGAGGTGACCTCGCGTCTGCACTCGTGCGGGAAGATGTCGGTCGCTTCGATCGGCAGCATCCTCACCACCCGCGGCCTCACCGGCGGCGGAGCGAAGCCGATGGGCGCACTGAGCGGCCAGCAGATCTACATGGCCAACTCGGCGGCTCCCGCGCTCGGCGGCGCCAACTACAACGGTCGTGTCCCCGAGGCGCCGTTCGCGTCGACGTCCGCCATGGCGAAGATGTTCGATATCTTCACCATGGCCTCGTACGATGCACTGGGCGCGAACTGGACGGCACCCGCTTGCCCCGGAACGACGATCCTCGGCGCCGACGGCAAGTTCACGAAGGACGGTCTCACTTGCCTCATGGGCAAGCCGGCGCATGACGAGCACCTCGCGCTCGCGAACGACGCGATCACGAAGAATTCCACCGACGGCGCCAAGATCGCCATTGCTGCGCTGCTTTCGGCCGCGCACACCTGCCAGTAAGGAGTTCGAGTCATGGTCGACCAGCGATTGAAAGAGCTCCGTGGCCCGGGACGTCGTGAATTTCTCCGTTGGAGCGCGACGGTTGCAGCGTGTCTCGGTCTCGAGCGCGCCCGCTTCCTGAACGTGCTCGGCGATACGGCGGGCACTGCCGCCGCTGATACTGCTGCCTGCGCCAACACGAACCGCCTCATCAGCATCGTCGACGGCAACGGCGGTCTCTCCAACTGGACGCAGATCTTCGCGATCCCGAAGGTGATCGGGTCGACGAACGCGATGTACTCGCACTACGCGCTCGGCAAGGGCGTGGCGGCCACCGGCTACGACAAGCCGTACAGCTACGCGCCGGACTCACCGTGGCAGACGAACTCGAAGTGGAAGATCTCCGCGTTCGTCGCCGGTAACAACGAGACCCACACCGCGGCTCCAATGAGCGCGATCAGCCTCGGCCCGAATGGCATGCTCGCCTCGGCGGCGGCCATCCAGCAGGCCAACCCCACGCTGCTTCCGGTCCTCGCGGTCGGCGGCATCCAGTTTGGCGCCGCGCCGGGCGCTCCGGCCGTCGCGGCCGTCGGCGCAGCGAACCAGCTCGTCGATCTCTTCAACAGCGCGGCGTCGCGCTCGCTGCTCCAGCAGCCCGCCAACGGCGGACTCGCGGAGGC
>JAYTOQ010000656.1:0-2587 GCA_043747665.1 Polyangiaceae bacterium
CCCTCCGCGAGACAGGCGAGCGCCATGGCCTCGTCTCCGCGGCCCGGCTTGTAGTCGGAGCGCTTCTTGAGGTCCCACTTCTGATCCTGGAGCGCGTGCACGAGCTCGTGAGCGAGCGTGGCCAGTGCCTGCGGTCCATGGAGATCCGCAGCGAGATACATGGTGCCGTTCTTCGGCTCGTAGAAGCCCTCTAGCTGCGCCTCGAGCAGCTTCATCATCTCGCCGAGGTAATCGAACGTCGGCGGCGCGAAGCCGACGATCTGGAGGAGCAGCCCCTCGCGACGCAGCGCCTCGGGCGGATACTCGCGCAGCGCCTTGTCCTTCACGCGCGCGACGAGGGCGTCGCGCTCCAGCTTCACGCCGGGGACGGGCTTCAGCGAGGGAATGCCGCGCATCTCGCTCACGATCGCCAGCGTCTTCGCGACCTGCCGCGAGTCCTTGGAGGCGAGCGAGCCCTCGCCTGCTGGCGGGGCGCCTTCCGACACCACGGGAGCGCCGCCATCGGTCGCGACGATGGTCTCCGTGGCGACGGGCGGCCGCACGGGCGGCGGGCCCGAGCATGCCGCGAGCGCCAGCGATGCGAGCGCGGCGAGCGAACCGAGAGCCGTGAGCCTCACGTCGCACCTCGCAGACCGGCGATGGCCGATGCGTAACCCGCGGGCCCGCCGTTGAAGACGGCGCTTCCGGCGACGAGCACGCGCGCCCCCGCGGCGATGGCCTCGGGCGCGGTCTCCTTGGTGATGCCGCCGTCGATCTCGAGGTCGACGGTCCGACCGCGCTGATCGATCATCGCGCGAATGGCCGCGACCTTGGGGAGGACACTGCGGATGAACGACTGGCCGCCGAAGCCGGGGTTGACGCTCATCACGAGGACCTGATCGACCACGTCGATCACGTAGCGCAGCGTGTCCTCGCTGGTCGACGGATTCAGGACCACGCCCGCGCGCTTGCCGAGCGACTTGATGTGACAGAGCGTGCGATGAAGGTGCACGCAGGCCTCGACGTGGATGGTGATGGTGGCCGCGCCGGCCTCCGCGAACGCATCGACGTACCTCTCCGGCTCGACGATCATGAGATGGACGTCGAGGGGCAGCTTGGTGACCTTGTGGAGCGCCTTCACGATCGGCGGTCCGAGCGTGATGTTGGGGACGAACCGCCCATCCATCACGTCGACGTGGAGCCAGTCGGCGCCGGCCTTCTCGACGAGCGCGACCTCTTCCCCGAGCCGCGCGAAGTCCGCCGACAGGATGGACGGTGCGACGAGAATGCGAGGCGCGCTCGTGGCAGATGGGCTCATCGGGAATTCCTTATCACACGCGCTTCATTCCCATCACCCGCGGCTTCGGGGCGGGCCCGTCACCCGGCCTTGCGCTCGGCGGGCTTCTGCGAAAGGCTGCGGTCCCATGCAGACGCGCAAGATCACCAAGGCCGACTTCGACCAGATCGTCGAGGTCATCGACCGTTGGTGGGGCGGGCCGATGGCGAATTTCGCCCACCCGATGTTCTTTTACGAGCTGGGCGACAACGCGCTGATCGTCGAAGAGAACAACCAGCTCGTCGGGTTCCTGCTCGGCTTCATCGTCTTCAAGGCGCCGAAGACCGGCTACGTTCACCTCGTGGGCATCCATCCCGACTTCCGCAGGAAGGGCGTGGGGCGCATCCTCTACGAGACGTTCACCGAGCGCTGTCGCACCCTGGGCTGCGAGCGCATGAAGGCCATCACCACGCCTGGCAACGAGGGCTCGCTGAGCTTCCACACCGCGCTCGGATGGACCGCCACGGAGCTCGACGACTACGCCGGCCCGGATCGCCGCCGCATCGTGTTCACGAAGGAGCTCGGGGCCCCAGCCAACTGAGGTCGCGGAGCTTCTGACCCGCGCGAGACGACGCAGTTTGCGGGGTGTTTGTCGCAGCGCCGACGTAGGCGCGTGTGCTTCCAATCGACGTCCCACCAGGGTCTCGTGCGTCCCCGATGCAGACGTGAATGCTACTAAATCGCGTTGCCGATGCTCACTTCGCTTCGCACCTCGCGTCCACGTCCGCGTCCGCGTCCGATCGCCGTCGATCTCGTCGCGCGGGCCGCGCCCGTCACGGTCGGCCTCGCCCTGATCGCCGCGTGCTCGAGCGCGCCGATGCGCGCGCCGTTCACCGACGACGTCCCCGCTGCCGCGACGACGCCCGCCGAGATGCCGGAGCAGAACTCGACGCCGCCGAAGACGCCGCAGTCGGGGCCGGTCACCACTGGCAGTGATGCAGGCGTGGATGCAGATGCGGGGCCCGACACCTGCGTGCGCGCCGCCCCGAGCAACAAGTGCGGGGTCGCCCCCCAGTGCGGATGCACGCTCGCGCAGACGTGCGACGTCCCCGACTCGTCCGGCAATGCCGAGTGCGTGGTCGCGGGCACCGCGAAGATGGGCGCGCCCTGCGTCGCGACCGCGGGCTGCGCGGTCGGGCTCACGTGCCTCTTCGGGACGTGCCACGCCTTCTGCGGGAACCCCGGCAGCGCCTGCAACGTCGCGAGCACCGGGAGCTGCGTGCAGGTGAAGGACACCGCAAGCAATCCCGTCCCGAACCTCTCCGTCTGCCG
>JAYTOQ010000657.1:0-6372 GCA_043747665.1 Polyangiaceae bacterium
CCGTGCGCCCCACCCCCGAGCAGCTTGCGCCGCTCTCGCGCTTCGAGCGCGCTGCGTTCCGCATCGCCGACGCGCTCGCCGCTCCCGCTCTGACGCCGCTCTCCGCGAACTGGAACAGCGTCGTGATGGGCGCGCTCATCTACAGCTGCGGCTCGCAGCGCTTCCACATCCACGGTCTCGAGAACCTCGCGCCGTACGGCAAGAAGGACTCGATCCTCCTCGTCGCGAATCATCGCTCTTTCTTCGACTTCTTCACCATCACCGCGCTCCTCTACTGGCGCACGAAGCTGACGAAGCGGATCTTCTTCCCGGTCCGGCAGAACTTCTTCTACGACCACCCGCTCGGCCCCGCGGTGAACTTCGCGATGAGCGGCATGCGGATGTTTCCGCCCGTGATGCGCGACAAGGAGAAGCGCGCGTTCAACACGTACTCGGTCGCTCGCTGCATCGAGGAGCTCGATCGGCCCGACATCGGTACGGTGCTCGGCATCCATCCCGAGGGCACGCGCAACAAGGGCGACGATCCCTACGCGTTCCTTCCGGCTCAGCCCGGGGCGGGCCGCGTCGCGCTCGGCTCGACGCGCGCGCACGTCATCCCGGTGTTCGTGCTCGGCATGGGCCAGAGCATCCCCGGAGAGTGGCGCATGAACTGGCTCGCGCCCACAGCGCACCCCGTCGACGTGTACTTCGGAGCTCCCCTCGACTTCTCCGACCTGCGCCCCAAGGCGAACATGCTCACGTCGCAGAAGCGCGCCGCCGACCGCTGTCTCGATGCCATCAAGGTGCTCGCCGACGCGCAGCGCCGCGCCGCGGCCATCCGCGAGGGACGCGATCCCGAGACCATCGCCATCCTCGAGAAGTCCGACGACGGCGAGCGCACCGCGCGGGCCGCCGCAAAGCGAAGCCTCCCCAACAATCCGACCGCGCAGCATCGTGGCTGAGATCGCTCCGCCGAGCTCGCCTGCCCGCGCGCCCCTGGTCAAGAAGCCGTTCTGGCGCTCCGGGACCGCGCTCATCTTCCTCGGCCTCGTGCTGGGCGTGGTGATGGGCGGATTTTTGCCCGCCGATCAGCACCCGACGTGGTTCGCGTTGTTCCAGTTCTGCTCGAAGGGCTTCCTCGCGCTGATCAAGGGGATCATCGTGCCGCTGCTGGTCGCGACGATCATCACCGGCATCGCGCAGACCGGCGACCTCAAGGCGGTCGGACGGATGGGCGCCAAGTCCCTCCTCTACTTCGAGGTCATCACCACCATCGCGCTCTTCCTCGGGCTCGGCATCGCAAACTGGCTGAAGCCGGGCGAGGGCCTGCACCTCCAGGCCGATGCGCACGCCACGCTCGCCGTTCCGCAGACGGGCTGGCAGATCGCGCTCCACGCGTTTCCGTCGAACGTGGTCGAGCACGCCGCGAAGGGCGACATCCTCCCGGTGGTGGTGTTCGCGACGCTGTTCGGCATCGCGCTCACGCGCGTCGGCGAGCGCGGCGCGCCGGTGCTGCGCTTCTTCGACGGCGTCGCGCAGGTGATGTTCAAGTACACGGGCATGATCATGTCGCTCACGCCCATCGGCGTGTTCGGCGCCATGGCCTACAACGTCAGTCACATGGCGTCGGGTCAAGGAGGGAACGGCCTCGAGGGCTGGCCGGCCGTCTTCGATCTGCTGAAGCACTACTCGGTGCTCGTGGGCAGCCTCTACCTGTCGCTGTTCCTGCTCTTCCTGCTCGTGTTCGTGCCGATCATGCTGATCGCGCGGATCCCGATCCTCTCGTTCCTGCGCCACATCCGCGAGCCCGCGATCATGGCGTACTCGACGGCGTCGAGCGAGGCGGCGCTGCCCAAGCTCCTCGAGCAGATGGAGAAGTTCGGCGTGCCGCGGCGCGTGGGCAGCTTCGTCATTCCCACCGGCTACTCCTTCAACCTCGACGGCTCGACGCTCTACCTCGTGCTGGCGTCGCTCACCATCGCGCAGGCGGCAAAGGTCGAGATGAGCGTCTCGACGCAGCTCGCGATGGTCTTCACGTTCATGCTCACATCGAAGGGCGTGGCGGGTGTTCCGCGCGCGACGCTCGTCATCATTGCCGGCACGGCGTCGGGCTTCGGCCTTCCCGGCGAGGCGGGCGTCGCGATGCTCCTCGCCGTCGACGAGATCATGGACATGGCGCGCTCGGCCCTGAACCTCACGGGCAACGGACTCGCCGCGTGCGTCATCGCGCGCTGGGAAGGCGTGTTCGGAGAGGTCGCTCCCGAAGGCACGCTCGACACCACCGCGCCCGACGTCGCGGCCGGCAGCGCCATCACCGCCAAGCACTGACGGCTCAACCGAGCCGGTGACGGGGCGATCCAGGGGGAGACGTGGGCAAGAGGCGCGCGCTCCATTTCGCGCAGTGACGCTGCCGGATTCCGTTCTCCACGGCACCCAGAGGCCCCGTCGTGGCCCATCCTCGCGCGGCATGCACGTTGCTCCTTCTTCGTGCATCGATGCAAAAGCTCGCTCTCTTCAGCTCCGCTGGTTCAGCTTGCGCGCTCGCGTTGAGCGCTCTCGTCGCGTGCTCCTCTTCCGCCGTGACTCCCGGCTCGCAGGACGACGGGTCGAGCGGCGGCGCGCACGCGCCCGACAAGGACGCGTCGACGTTCACGCGCGACGGAAGCGTCTACGACTCGTCGGTGTCGCCCGAGTCTGGCCTCGGCACGCTGCTCTTTCGTCCCGACAAGGTCTACTCGGGCACCGATGGCACGCACGTCTTCAAGGTGCCGCTCGCCGTCTACGACTCGGACGCCGATCTTGTCGTGACCGCCAGCGATCCAAGCGCGCTCACGCTCGGAAAGACCACGCTGAAGAACCCGGTCAATCCCGACGGCATCACGGACAACGGAAAGTACTTCATGGTCACCGCGTCGAAGGCCGGAACGTACACGCTCACCGCGACATCGAAGGGACGCAGCACGTCGGCAACGGTAACCGTCATCGACTACGCGGCCACTCGCTGGAGCGTCGGCGAGGCGCGCTACAACGACGGCGTCACGACGATGACCGCGGAGCGCGCGTGCAAGAACTGTCACGTGCAGGGCCTCGCCATCGACCATTCGCCGGCCGCCCTTGCCACCGCCACCGATCAGGAAGTCGGCATCATCATCACGACGGGCGTGAAGCCCGGGCCCTCGGTTATCAAGATCCCGAACGAGCCGGGTACACAGCACAAGTGGACGGTGACCGATACGGAGCGAGACGGGCTTGTCACGTATCTGCGCGCCCTGGATCCGCGCGGATTCCAGTAGCCGCTTCTCGTCGCCGTGCCCGGCGCGCGCAAAGTGGGTGTCGACTTTCGACGCCTCTTGCGGTCTGATTCGCGGCGAAATGCAGAAGACCATTCGTCGTACCGCCGTCATCGGAGCCGGAGTCATGGGGAGCGGCATCGCCGCTCACTTCGCGAACGCCGGTCTCGAAGTTCTCCTCCTCGACATCGTCCCGCCGAACCTCTCGGCCGGCGCACCAGGCGAGAAGAACAAGGCGAAGCGCGACGCGTTCGCCGTCGGCGGCCTCGAGAAGGCGGTGAAGTCGCGCCCGGCCGCGTTCTTCCACAAGGACAACGCACGGCTCGTCACCACCGGCAACGTCGAGGACGATCTCGACAAGCTGAAGGACTGTGACCTCGTCATCGAGGCCATCATCGAGAAGGTCGAGGCGAAGCAGGCGCTCTTCGAGAAGCTCGAGAAGATCGTGCCCGAGCACTGCATCGTGGCGTCGAACACGTCAGGCCTCCGCATCTCGGAGATGACCAAAGGACGCTCCGCGAACTTCAAGAAGCACTTCCTCGTTCTCCACTTCTTCAACCCCGTTCGTTACATGAAGCTCCTCGAGATCGTCGCCGGTCCCGAGGCCGACAAGAACGTCGTCGCCCATTGCGTCCGCTTCGCGGAGGACACGCTCGGCAAGGGCGTCGTCTTCGGCAAGGACACGCCGAACTTCGTCGGTAACCGCATCGGCGCGCACGCCATGATGGCCACCATCCACCAGATGCTGGAGGACGGCCTCGCGCCCGAGGACGTCGACAACATCACCGGCGCGCCCATGGCGCACCCCAAGAGCGCGAGCTTCCGCACCGCAGATCTCGTCGGCCTCGACACGTTCGCGCACGTCGCGGACAACTGCTTCAACTCGCTGACCGAGGACGAGGACCGGAAGGTCTTCGAGGTCCCCGCGTACATCCGCAAGATGGTCGAGCAGAAGCAGCTCGGCGACAAGACCAAGGGCGGCTTCTTCAAGCGCGGCGCCGACAAGCAGATCTCCACGCTCGATCCCAAGACCGGCGAGTACCGCGCCAAGGGCGGCGACGAGTCGATCAAGGCCGCTACCAAGGGCCTCTCCAAGATCGAGGACCCGCGCGAGCGCGTGAAGAAGCTCGTGGCCGATCAGGGCAAGGCCGGCGATTTCGCGCGGAAGGTCCTCTACAAGAGCCTCGCGTACTCGGCGCGTCGCATCGGCGAGATCACCGACTCGGTGGTCGCCATCGATGACGCGATGAAGTGGGGCTATAACTGGGAGCTCGGCCCCTTCGAGGTCTGGGACGCGCTCGGCTTCGCCGAGACCGCGGAGGCGATGGAGAAGGCCGGCCACAAGCTGCCCGACGCCATCGAGAAGATGAAGGCGAGCGGCGCCACCTCCTTCTACGCGAAGGACGGGAAGGTGTTCGATCTCGTCAAAGGCGAGTACGTCGCGCAGAAACCCGACCCGCGCTACGCCACGCTCCCGCAGCTCCGCGCTTCGGCCGGGAGCGCGGGCGGTGCATCGAGCAAGCCGGTGCTCAAGAACGACGGCGCCGAAGCGTGGGACCTCGGCGACGGCGTCCTCGGGCTCACCTTCAAGACCAAGGCCAACAGCATCGACCCCGACGTCATCTCGATGATCGGCCAGGCGGTCGACAAGGCGGAGACCGACTTCCGCGCGCTCGTCATCGCCAACGAGGGCGAGCATTTCTGCGTCGGCGCGAACCTGCTCCTCGTCGTCATGTCGGCGAGCCAGGGTCAGTTCGATCAGATCGGCGAGATGGTGAAGGGCTACCAGTACGCGACGCAACGCATGAAGTATGCACGCGTCCCGGTGGTCGCCGCGCCGTACGGCATGACGCTGGGCGGCGGTCTCGAGCTCTGCATGGGCGCGGGCCACGTGCAGGCTGCGGCCGAGACCTATCCGGGCCTCGTCGAGGTCGGCGTGGGGCTCATCCCCGGCGGCGCCGGCACGCTCAACATGCTGTGGCAGTCGCTAGAGGGCATCCCCGAGGGCACCAACGCCAACGTCTACGAGAACGTGACGCAGACGTTCAAGAACATCGCGCTCGTGAAGATCGCGACGTCTGCCGCCGAGGCGCAGGCGCTCGGCTACTTCCGCCGTACCGACGGCGTGTCGTTCGATCGCGCGCGCCAGATCGTCGACGCGAAGAACCGCGCCATCGGCCTCGCCATGTCGAACTACCATCCGCCGATCCCGCGCGCCTATCGCCTGCCCGGCGAGAGCGGCATCGCCACGCTCGGCATGATGGTCGACACGCTCGTTGCCGGTGGCTACGCGTCCGAGCACGACGCGAAGATCGCGCGCAAGCTCGCGGTGGTCCTGTGCGGCGGCGTCGGCGGCGCAGCGCGCGACGTCACCGAGGACGAGATCCTCGACCTCGAGCGCGAAGCGTTCCTCAGCCTCTGCGGCGAGCCAAAGAGCCAGGAGCGCATGCAGTTCATGCTCATGAACAATAAACCACTCCGAAACTGAGCGGCGCCGAAGGACTTCGTGACGCGGCTCGCACGACTCCGTGGGACCTGCTGCAAGAGCAGTTTATGCCTTCGAGAACGGGGAGCAACCGACCGATACAGCCGACTCCTTGGGAACCTTGGTGCAGTTTTCTAGCTTCGTCCGGCCCATTTTTCGCCAGGCAGGTCGCCACCGCGGCCACGGCGGGAGAGGCGACCTGCGCGGCGCGGTCGGCGGCGCGGTCGGCGGCGCGGTCGGCGGCGGCGCGGGCGGCCTCTCGGTCGGTGTACTCTACAAGGGTACCAAACGAAGGCTCGAGCGGCACCCCGGGTACAAACGACGGCTCTGACGGACAGCAGGACGAGACACTGCAGATTCCATGACTGGCGTCCGACCGCCTGCGCGAAGGGCGTCTCCGAGCGGCAGCTCGCGGCCGTCGATCTCCGAGATGTCGGAGACGGCATAGGCGGGCGCGTGCGCCTTCGCGCCGAGGCCGCGTGTCGTGGAGGAGCACATCGCAAAAATCTCCGCGGCGCGCCTCCTTCGACGCGAGATACAGCAGCCGCTCGCGTTTGTCCTTCTTCGCAAACAGCGCCACGATCGTCCCGACGTGAGGCGGCGCCTCGACCATCATGG
>JAYTOQ010000658.1:0-5130 GCA_043747665.1 Polyangiaceae bacterium
GGGCGTGAACGACGAGATCGATGACCTCCTCAACCGCGCCAAGGCGAAGCAGGCGGAGCTGAAGAACACCGTGGCCACGCCGGCGGGAGGCGCGGCCGCCGCACCTCCGGCTGGCGGCGCAGCAGGTGCGAAGCCCGCGGGCGCCGCACCGGCGGCGGCCGCGAAGGACGATGCCGGCGGCATCGTCCGCGATATGCCATGATGAAGGGGAGGAGCTGAGCCCATGACCTCTTCGAAGCACGCGCTCGCGACTCTTCTTGCTGTCGCATGTCTGGCGCTCGTCTCGACGGCCGCCGCGGACGAGACCGCGAAGCCGAGCACGATCACGCTGAAGCCCACCACGGTCGTAGGCACGTACAAGCGTCCGTCGGTCGTCATCGAGGTCACCCGCGCGAAGCCGGAGATCAAGCTGGCGGACCTCGCCGACCCTGCCGTCGAGAAGGTCCTCCGCGCTGCTACCAAGTCACCGTTCTGAGGGACTCGCATGAACCGCATCCGCACTCGATCCGCGCTCGCCGCGCTCGCCGCCCTCGCGCTTGGTCTCGTCGTGCTCTCCGGGGCGCCGGAAGCCTCCGCGCAGCAGAAGAGCGGGGGAGTCATCACCATCAACGAGGTGACGATCGTCGGCCGCGTGCAGAAGCCGGTCGCCTCGGTCGACGTGAGCAAGATCCAACCGAAGCTGACGCTGGCGGAGCTCCGCCAGCCGTTCCTCGATCGCATCGAAGAGGCTGCCCGCAAGGATCCCTTCTGACCCTGCGACGAACGTGATTCCGTTCGTCGCCGTTCTCGTCGCGCTCGCGTGCGCTGCGGCGAGCGCCCGTCGCGTGTGGTTCGCTGCGAACGCGACGGCGCTGCACCCCGAGGACATTCACGCGGCTCTCGCGAGGGCGCGAGGGCCGGAGGCGATCACGGCACTCCGCGAGCTCGTCGCGAACGAGCCCGAGGCCGACTGGGAGCGTGACCTGCTCGACGCGCTCACGGCTCCGGTCGCGCACCGGATCGCCCTCGTGAACGAGCAGCTCACCGAGCTCGACTACCGCATCCAGCGATGGGCTCGCGTGCCGCGGGTCTGCGCGAGCATCGCCACCAGCTTCGGCTTCATGCTCGCGACGCTGGTCCTGCGAAAGGGCCTCGCCGACACCGGTGATGTGCCGATCGAGGTAGGGGAGATGGTGCTGAAGGGCCTCGTCGCGGACGCGCTCATGGTGGGCGCCATGGGGCTCATCGGTACGGCCTTTTGCATCGGTGCCCAGAGGGAGGCCAGGCGCATCGCGAAAGGACGGTCGGTCGGCGCGGACAAGCTGGTCGAACGGCTCGAAGAGCTGCTCCTCGCGGAGCCCGAAACGCACGGCAAATAGCCTGTACTTACGCTCAGGTCCTCCGTTATGATCCGTTCTGGGAACTTTCCGTTCGCGCGCGCGTCTTACCCATGGGCCACTCTCCTTTTCCTCTTCGCCGCCGCCACCGCAGGAGCGATTCATGAACGCAGGACCGGGCCAGCAACCGGGTGGAGCGAACCGACCGGGTCAGATGACCGCGGTCATGCGGGCGATGTCCGTCGCCGCAGGTCCGAAGGTCCTCCGCATCGGCCTCGTGCAGAGCGGGCGCGTCATCGAAGAGCGCATCATCAAGCAGCGCGTGACCGTGACCGTCGGCTCCAACGAGAAGTCGATGTTCGTCATCCCGTCGCAGGCCGTGCCTCCGATGTTCAAGCTCTTCGAGCTCATCGGAAACGACTACTACCTCAACTTCCTCGACGGCATGAACGGGCGCGTCGCGCTGGCGACGGGCATCACCGAGATCCAGGCGCTCCGCGGCCAGGCGAAGAAGGTCGGCGGCGCCTACCAGGTGAAGCTCACCGAGGAAGCCCGCGGCAAGGTCGTCGTCGGCGAGACCACGTTCCTCTTCCAGTTCGTCGCGCCGCCCCCGGTGCAGCCGCGGCCGCAGCTTCCGCTCGCCGTGAAGGGCGGCATCGCTTCGACGATCGACTGGACGCTCACCATCATCGCGGCCTTCAGCTTCCTGCTGCACTTCGGCCTCGTCGGTGCGATGTACTCGGACTGGATGGACCCGGTCGTCGGTGACGACTTCAACGTCGCCGGCCTCGTCGACCTGATGAAGAGCATCCCGGCGCCGCCCGTCGTGGAGCCCACCGACACGAATCCCGTCGCAACCGCTACGTCGACGGCGGTCGCCGTTGCGCCGAAGCCTGCCGGCGGCGGCAAGGCGGGAACCTCAGGCAACACCGGCAAGAGCGCCGGTCAGGTGAGCGACACGAAGGCCGCAGCCCTCGCCGCGCAGGCCGATCAGATGCAGATGCAGATGCTCGCCGCGCTCAACGGCGGATCTTCTGTGCAGGGTGCACTCAATCGAAGCGACATCCCGCCGGTCGATCTCTCCGGCGCTGCCGCGTCGAACGCCGGCGTGGGTCACGGCAACGGCGACCTCAAGATCGGCGGCGGCGGCGCGCCCGTCCAGGGCGGCGGCAAGGGCGGCGGCCTGGCCGGCATCGGCGGCGGTACCGGCGGCTCGGGCACCGGCGCGGGCGCAGGTACGGAGACGAAGGTCGCGGGTCCCACGGGCGTCGCGCAGGTCGGCGGCTCGACCGCGACAGTGCCGATCTCGGACGCCGACCGCGTCGTCGCGGGCCTCCGCGCCCGCTTCCGCAGCTGCTACCAGACGGGCCTCAACAGCGACCCGACGATGAGCGGCAAGGTCGTCATCAGCGCGAAGGTCGGGCCCAACGGCGAGGTCTCCGGCGCCGACGTCGCTTCGAATACCGGTCTCTCGCCGGGCGTGGCGCAGTGCATCGCCGGCGTCGTGAAGCGCGCCACGTTCAGCCCGCCGGGCGGCGGCGGCTCGACGCTGTCGATCCCGGTCACATTCGTTCAGCAGGGTAAGTAGGCGACACGCTCGGCGCGGGGCTGACGCCGCGTCACTTGGCGCGTGGATCGACGATCTCGAATGAACGGACGAGCCTGAGCAACGAAAGGGTAGGAAGTGAGCAAGGTATGCGAGAGCATTGGGCTTTGAGCTCGGCTTTGCTTCGTTGACACTCCTACCTTGTCAGTTTAGATTGATTGCCGTTCATGTTGGGAGGCTCGAGATCTTGATGCGCCGCTTTCGCTCTCCTCTGAAGCTGGTCTTTGCGTTCGCCATCCTCGCGTACGCGGCGTCGCCGGCTGATGCGCAGACAGCGAACAGTCAGCCAGGTCCGCCGGTTCAAGGCGCGGGAGCGGCGGGCGCGGGCGCGGATCAGAGCGGGACCGTGGGGTTTCAGCGCAAGACGTCGCTCACGCCCCAGGAGCAGCTCGGCGAGTCCGCGAAGCACCTCGCGCGCATGGAGCAGTCGGCCGGCGGCGTTCGCAAGATGCTCGAGGAAGCCCGTCGCCAGCGCGACGTCGTGAAGACGCTCTGTCTCAACGACAAGCTTTCGCAGATCGACGTCGCGATCCGTTCGGGTCGTGACCGCCGTACGCAGCTCGAGGCAGCCGCGAAGCGCGGCGATGCCGAGCTCTCCGGTCACGAGTTCACGATCCTCACGGTGCTGCGTCAGCGCTCCGAGCAGCTCGTCGCAGAGGCCAACCAGTGCATCGGCGAGGAAGCCGCGTTCGTCGGCGACACGCGGACCAACGTGACGATTGATCCCTCGATTCCGCCCGATGAGACGCCCTACCCGCCGACCGACCCGTCGCTCGTCATCGGCCCGCCGCCCTGCACCAGCTGTACTCTTTGAGCACGAAGTCGACGCCGTTTGTTTCTAGGGTTGCAGCCGAGCTTGGCCCCGAGTAACTCCGTCTGCGTATAACAACGTCGGCGCGGCTGTAATCGGCTCGATCTCGGTCCCGTGGAGGAAGTTCGTCTCCTCGCAGCCTCGCACCTGCAGTACGCCTCTGCCCCCGCTTCGCGACCCATGACGAATCGCACTTCCGGAATTCGCTCCCTCCTTCGCAGTCCCATCAGTCGCGTGATCGGCCGCTCGATCTTCGCGCTCGCGATCGGGGCTTCGCTCTTCCTGGTGCCGAAGCAGGCGTCCGCGCAGGCTTGGCTGAGGGATCGGCGTTATCTCGAAGGCGAGGGGCTCCGCGGCGGGGACTTCGAGTTCCACCCTGGAATCGGCGGCGAGATCGGCTATGACTCGAACTGGTTCCTGCGGTCGAACAAGACCGACCCGCGCTTCGTCAACGGCGCGCCGCAGAATCCGCCGACCGACGGCGTCGTTCTCCGCATCACACCGTCGCTGTCGCTCAACACTGTGCGCGCCAAGGACCCGACGGCGGCTCCGTCGCCGATCGGCTTCACGGCTGCAGTCGCCGCCACGTATCGCGAGTTCTTCGGCAAGCAGGAGCTCCGCGATCAGCGGAATCTCTCCGGTAACGCCGTCGCGCGACTCGACATCAACAATGGTCGGCCCGTCGCATTCGGCATCTTTGCGAGCTATCAGCGCTTGATCCAGCCCGCGGTGGTGGCCGACCCCAACCTCTCCTTCAATCGCAGCGACGTTGGAGCCGGGGCCGACGTCACCGTTCTGCCGGGCGGCGGCACGCTCGACATGAAGTTCGGGTACCAGTTCTTCGGTGCCCTCTTCGAGGAGTCGAACGGCGCGCCGTTCACGAGCTACACCCACGAGCTCTCGGTGCGGAATCGATGGCGTTTTCGTCCGCGTACCGCGCTCTTCAGCGAGACCACGCTCCGCTTCCAGCACTACCCGAACGCCGATCGCGCGGTCAATTACCTGAACGACTCCACCCCGCTGCGGACTCGCTTTGGCGTCACCGGACTCCTTACCAACCGGTTCGGCGTCCTGCTGGCGGCGGGGTATGGCGCGACGTTCTTCCAGAAGCCGGAGCAGGTTTCGACGAAGCAGTACGACAGCGTCAACGCGCAGGCGGAAGGCACCTTCTACCTCTCGCAGGGCGCCGGTACCGACGAGCCGGGCAAGGCCACTCTGCTCTTGTCGACCATCACGTTCGGCTACTCGCGTGATTTTCAGACCAGCCTGCTCAGCAATTACTACACGTCGAACAAGGGCTACGCGAAGGTCGTCTACATGTTCGGCAACAAGGTGCTGATGTCCCTTGACGGGTATGGCGAGGCGCAGAGCTATCCACAGCCGTTCTACAACCGCGC
>JAYTOQ010000659.1:0-6259 GCA_043747665.1 Polyangiaceae bacterium
TACGTGGCGGACTGCCGTTGGGTTTCGGGCATTTCGCGCGAGCGAGCGGTGTATCCTCGCCACCCCGAGCGGCTCCGAGGAGAAAAGAACGTGCAGGCAGCCAACCCCCTCCGTCGTGGAATGGTCGAGGATCGGACCGGCGACGCGTGCGCCGTCGTCATCTTCGGAGCGTCCGGAGACCTGACGCGACGCAAGCTGATGCCCGCCCTCTACAACCTCGCGGTCAGCCGTTCGCTGCCGGGCGGCTTCGCCGTCGTCGGGGTCGCTCGCCGCGAGAAGTCACACGACCAGTTCCGCGCCGAGATGAAGGAGGGCGTCAGCTCGTTCTCGCGACGCAAGCCCATCGACCCTGCGCTCTGGCAGGACTTCGAGCGCGGCGTCTCCTACGTCGCGGGGACGTTCGAGAACCGAAAGACGTACACCGACCTCAAGGCTCACCTCGAGCAGCTCGACACGGAGCGCGGCACGGCGAAGAACCGCCTCTACTATCTCGCGGTCTCGCCGAACGAGTTCGCGGTGATCATGAAAAACCTGAAGGAGGCCGGCCTCGTCGCCGCTCCGACCGCAAGCACCGGCGCGCCGTGGACCCGGGTGATCATCGAAAAGCCCTTCGGCAACGATCTCGCGAGCGCGAAGGAGCTCAACGAAACGGTCGCGGAGACGTTCCACGAGTCGCAGGTCTTCCGCATCGATCACTACCTCGGCAAGGAGACGGTCCAGAACCTCCTCGTCTTCCGGTTCGCGAACAGCCTCTTCGAGCCGCTCTGGAACCGCGAGCACGTCGACCACGTCCAGATCACCGTCGCGGAGGAGATCGGCGTCGAGGGGCGCGGGAAATTCTTCGAGCAGGTCGGCGTGACGAAGGACATCGTCGAGAACCACCTCATGCAGCTCCTCTGCCTCACGGCGATGGAGCCGCCGATCTCGCTCTCTGCCGATGCGGTGCGCGACGAGAAGGTGAAGGTCCTCCGCTCGCTGCGACCCATGGAGCGCTCCATGGTGCAGGACAACGTGGTGCGCGGTCAGTACGCGCGCGGCTACGTGAAGGGCGAAGAGGTCCCTGCCTATCGTGAGGAGCCCGACGTCGCAAAGGACTCGCGCGTCGACACCTTCGTCGCGATGCGCGTGCACGTCGACAACTGGCGCTGGGGTGGCGTGCCGTTCTACGTCCGTGCGGGCAAGCGCCTCGCACGTCGCGTCACCGAGATCGCGATCCAGTTCAAGAAGGTCCCCCACGGCCTCTTCCGCGCGCCGGACGGCGGCATCTCGCCGAACGTGCTGACCATGCGCATTCAGCCCGACGAAGGCATCGCGCTGCGGTTCACGACGAAGGAGCCGGGCCAGGCCACCATCCTGCGCGACGTGGCGATGGACTTTCGCTACGGCTCCGCGTTCGGCTCGAACACCCCCGAGGCGTACGAGCGCCTTCTCCTCGACGCCATGCGCGGCGAAGCCACGCTCTTCACGCGCCGTGACGAGGTCGAGGAGCAGTGGGCGTACATCGACAACGTCTTCGACGCGTGGCGCGCGGAGGCGAACGCTCCTCCCCCGCTCTATCCCGCGGGCACGTGGGGTCCGGACCAGGCCGACGATCTCCTCGCTCGCGACGGGCGGCGCTGGAGGAGGCCGTGACCACGGGCACGCTGATCGGGCGCCTCGAAAAGGAACTGCGCGATCTGTGGATGCAGCCCGAGGACCCGAGCGCGCTGCCAAAATCGCGCGTGTGCACGATGAACCTCGAGGTCGTCGCGAGCTCGCACGAGCTGCTCGAGCGCTATGCGCCCGTCATCGACGAGGTGACCGCGAGCATCCCGTCGCGCGTCATCCTCGCGTCGATAGAGCCCGACGCCGCCGGCGACGAAATCACGGGTAGCGCGACCGCCGTTTGCTCCATCGAGGGAGGCCGCAATATCTGCTCCGAGCGCATCACGCTGAGGGCGACGGGCAATGCGTGCGCGCGCTCCGCAAGCGCCATCGAGGCGTTTCTCGTCCCGGAGATCCCGACCGCGCTCGTCTGGCTCGGGCGCGTGCACGTCGACGATCCCGTGTTCCAGGATCTCGCGAACGACGCGCATCGCATCATCCTCGACAGCATGTACACGTCGCTCGCTTCGCTGCTCAACGTGGTTTCGTGGGCACGGACGCAGGCCAACGCGCCGGAAATATCCGACATGGCGTGGACGCGCCTCGCCTCCTGGCAAGAGATGACGGCGCGCTTCTTCGATCATCCCGATACGCGGCATCTCGCTTCGCACATCACGAAGATCACGCTGAAGCAGGCCTCGGAGCCGGGCGCACGCCTCGGCCCCGAGCCGGCGCTGCTGCTGGGTTGGATCGCGACGCGCCTCGAATGGAAGACCTCGCGCCTCGGCGGCAAGACGCGCTTCAAGCGTCCCGACGGCGGCACGGTGTCGATCGAGCTGGGCGCGGTTGCACTTCCGAAGGGGGTCGCTCCCCAGACGCTCGCGGTCGTGGCCCTCGAGGCCGAGCACGACGGCAAAAAGCTGACCGGATCGATCGAGCGTGAGCTCGGCAGCGGTCACGGCAGCGGTCAGGAAGACATGACCGCCGACGCCGACGTCATGCTGTGGAAGCAGGCGGCGACTGGCCTGCCTTCGCTCGAGCAGCGCGTGCGGCTCGGCACCAACAAGGCGGCGAAGTGGCTGGAGCGCACGCTCCATCGCCCGAAGCACGACCCCGCCTTCGACGAGTCGGTGGCGTTCGCAGAGCAAATCGTCGAGGACGGCGTCACCGTCTAGCACCCGGCGCTCGCTCGTCGCATCTGTCTGGAGGCAACGTTGGTCACCAAGGTCGTTCCCGGTCTTCTCATCGCAACGCCCGACGCCGCGCAGGCCGCCGTCGAGTGCTGCGCGCGCCTCGTGAAAGCCATCCAGGAGGCCATTCGCGATCGCGGGACCGCCGCCATCGCGCTGTCCGGCGGCAGCTCTCCGCTCGATGCCTATCGCCTGCTCGCCCAGCAGACGATCGACTGGAACAAGGTGCACGTCTACTGGGTCGACGAGCGCGCGGTGCCGCCCACCCACGAGCGCAGCAACTACGGTCAGGCAAAGAAGGCGCTCCTCGACCCCGCGCAGATCCCCGAGTCGAACATCCACCGCATGCGCGGCGAGGCCTCCGATCTCGGCATCGCCGCGACCGACTACGAGGCCGAGCTGCGTGAGACCGTGAAGAGCAAGCTCGGTGGGCTGCCCAGCCTCGATCTCCTCGTCATGGGCATCGGCGACGACGGGCACACCGCGTCCCTCTTTCCCGGCGAGCGCACCATGCACGTCACCGACAAGCTGGTCGCGGCGGTCCCGGCCAAGGCCGATCGCGAGGCGCGTCTCACACTCACCGCACCTGTGCTCGAGAACGCTAGGTCGAGCGTGGTGCTCGTGCTCGGCAAGGCGAAGCACCCTGCCCTCGAGCGGATCTGGGCGACGAGCGGCGACCTCGACGAGACGCCGGCGCGCGTGATCCGTAACTTCCGCGGATCGATCAGCTGGGTGATCGACCGCGCTGCGGGAGGCATGGGCTGAGCAGCGCGACCGGTCGCCTACACGCACCCTCACAACAGCACAGCGACCAGCGACCAGCGACCAGCGACCAGCGACCAGCGACCGGCGACCGGCGACCGGCGACACGCTGCACGCGGAATTCTCCGCTCGAGGCGAACGACGAGATAGCGTTTAAGGTAATGCGGAAATGGCTGTTCGGCGGATTCCTTGGTGCAGCGACGGCGATGGGAGCGGCGTGCGGAGGAAGTAGCGGCGACTCCATGTTCGTCCCGCCGAACCCCGACGACGAAGCAGGAATCGTCACGTCACCGCCAGGCAACTTCGGCGACAAGCCCGAAGCGAGCACGGAAGACGCCGCCGTCGTCGACGCGAGGATCGACTGCGACGCGAATCCAGGCGCGTGCCTTCCGCCCGCGGTCTGCGGCGACAAGAAGGCCGGCATCGGAGAGAGCTGCGACGACGGCAACATCATCGCCGGCGACGGCTGCTCGCCGACGTGCCAGATCGAAGGCCCGTACTGGGCGTGCTCGTTCGGCATGGCGTGCATCGACGTGCGTGACTGCGCGGCGATCGCCGACGCCGGTGGGGATGGCGGCTGCGTGATCCCGCCGAAGGCCGCCGTCTGCGGCGACGGCGTCATCGATCCCGGCGAGGCGTGCGACGACAGCAACATGATGGGCGGCGACGGCTGCGCGCTAGACTGCAAGGCGATCGAAGCGAACTTCGTGTGCCCGACGCCGGGCGCGAAGTGCGTATCGACGATGATCTGCGGCGACGGCATCCTCCAGGGCACCGAGCAGTGCGACGACGGCAACACCGACGTGCCTCCCAAGGCGGTAGACGGCTGTACCTCCACGTGCACGCTCGTTCCGGGCTGGGTGTGTCCGTTGCCCGGCACCGCGTGCAACGCGGCCAAGTGTGGCGACGGCATCAAGGCCGGTAGCGAAGAGTGCGACGACGGCAACAACCTCGACAACGACGGATGCAGCGCAACGTGCCGGCTGCAGACCACGACGGCGACCGTCGCGCCGACCACGACGACGAGCGGTAGCACCACCATCGTCAACTGGGCGTGCCCGACGCCGGGCGTCGCGTGCGCGAAGACAATCTGCGGCGAAGCTCCTGGGAAGCCGGGCGTCATGGGCCCGGCCATCGTCGAGGGGACCGAGCAATGTGACGACGGCAACAACCGCGCGAACGACGGATGCTCGCCAGACTGCCAGCTGGAGCCGAGTTGCCCGACCGGCAAGTGCGTCGCCGTCTGCGGCGACGGCCTCCTCTTCGCCTCGGAGGGCTGCGACGACGGCAACACGCGTGACGGCGACGGTTGCTCGAGCGCCTGCAAGGTGGAGCCGGGCTATGCGTGCGCGACGCAGGTCGCTCCTGATCCGCTGTACCTCGACCTACCCGCGGTCATCCGCGACTTCGAGTACTGGAACGCCGGCACCACCCCACACCCCGACTTCGAGCACTACGGCTGTAGCGTGGCGAGCAAGGGTCTCACGAAGCCCGACCTCGACGTGGCTCCGGCTCCGCGCGTACCGCTCTTTCTTCAGTCCGCCGGCGCGGCTGGCTGTGGCACGCAGCTCACGAGCGCACTCGACTTCACCGACTGGTACGCCGACATCATGGTCGGCGGAAAGCAGCGCGGGATCCGCATCGACGATGTCCAGCTCCACCTCACGCAGCAGGTCGACGGCTCGTACGTCTTCGACAGCAACGTCGACCAGCCATACAAAGCAGCGACAGGCTTCTACCCGATCGACGGTCGCGGCTGGGGCAACCAGGGTACGTCGCACAACTACTCGTTCTCGACGGAGCTTCGCTACTGGTTCACGTATGACGCGGCGTCTTCGCCGACGCTGACGTTCAGCGGCGACGATGACGTATGGGTCTTCGTCAACGGAAAGCTCGCGCTCGACATCGGCGGGCTCCATCCGCGCATCCAGGACTCGTTCGTCCTCGACGCGACCAAGGCCGCTGCGCTGGGCCTCGTCGACAAGCAGCTCTACGAAATCGCCCTCTTCAACGCCGAACGCCATACCAATGCGTCGAACTTTCGGCTCACGCTGAAGGGCTTCGTGAAGAAGCGTTCAGTCTGCACGGAGGTCTGCGGCGATGGCATCAAGACGCCCTCGGAGCAGTGCGACAAGGGAGCGTCGAACACCAACTCCGGCGCCTACGGCTCGTGCACGCTCTCGTGCAAGCTCGGTCCGTACTGCGGCGACAAGACGACCACGACGCCTCCGGAGCAGTGCGACGACGGGACGAACCTCACGTCCTATTCGAAGATTCAGTCGATGTCGTGTGGCCCGAGCTGCAAGAAGCCCCCGTACTGCGGTGACGCCATCGTTCAGGGCTCCTTCGGCGAGGCCTGCGACAACGGCACGGCGATGAACACCGGCGGCTACGGGAAATGCACGTCCGACTGCGTGCTCGGCCCGCGCTGCGGCGACGGCATCCCGCAGATGGCGTCGGGCGAAGCCTGCGACAACGGCTTCAACCTCACCGACTATCTCAAGCACCCCGCGCCCACCGACTGCGCTCCCGGCTGCAAGAAGCCGCGCCAGTGTGGTGACGGCACCGTCGACTTCCCCTTCGAGCAGTGTGACCAGGGCGCGGCGAACACGTCGCCGGCACCCTACGGCGGCTGCACGACCGAGTGCGTGCTCGGCCCGCGCTGCGGCGACGGCGTGAAGAACGGCGGCGAGCAATGCGACGACGGCAACCGCACCAACGGT
>JAYTOQ010000660.1:0-5820 GCA_043747665.1 Polyangiaceae bacterium
GCTCTCGGTCGCGCGCCACGAGCGATCGCAAGGCGTGAACGCGAGCAGGAACGCGTAGCAGAAGAGGGAATAGCGGTTGTGATGGAACTGTAAGCGGTCGCAGAGGAGGAGCCACAGCCCGAGGAGCGCGCTGCCCGCGAGCGCCGGCCTCGCCCACACGCCGAACATCACCATGACCGCGAGGACCACGCGCAGCGCGAGCACCACGGCGTACACACCGTGTGAAGGCACCAGCGCCTCGGGCAGCATCGACATGTGGAACACGTCGCCGAAGTATCCGAGCTGCTCGAGCTCCTCGGCGGCGGTCATCGCGTGCCACCCGAGCAGCGCGCCGATGGCGACGCGGACCGGACCGAGGACGTATGCGTCGCCGATCTCGTCCTTGAAGCCCTGCAACCAGGAGCTCACGTCAAGGACCTCGGGCCGTGCGCGGCGCGCGCTCGGCGCTGGCGAGATGGACGACGTAGGGCTCACGCGCGTTCTTTCGTACGGTCACGTCGAGCAAGAAGCGTCGGGTGTCGACGTCGTCGGGCACGTGCGTCGCGAGGTCGTCGAGCGCGGACTGCAGACGTGCCAGCTGCGCGTCGACACTGTATTTTGCGCTCATCTCGACGTCGAACGTCGCGAGCTCCTGCCGTCGAACGCGCTCGTTCCAGGCGTGGCGGTGCGATGCGCCGGAGCCGTCGTGTGCGGACCACACGCCGTCGTCGACGTGAACGCGCGCCAGCTGTCCGTCGGCGGCCATCACCTCGCGATGAAGCGCGATCTTCAGCGTGCTCGACTCGCTGAACATGCGGAAGCCGAAGGCGGCATCGGGACGGCGGTCGGCGGTGATGACCAGCGCGACCTGAGTCACGACCCAGACGACCGCGAAGGCCACGCGCCAGGCGCCCTTCCATGGCCGCGGCGCATGCGGAGGCTGCGAGGCTCGCGGAGCCTGCGAGGCGCGCGGAGCCTGCGAGGATCGCGCCGGATCCGCGTCTTTCGGGGCCTGGTCCGCGTCGCTCACGCTGCCACGCTAAACAAACTTCCGGCGAAGGGCGACGATGTGCCAGATTTGGGGGGCGTGCGACGTTTAATCCTCACGACGGCCCTCGCGTGCCTCGCCTGCGCGGCCGCGGTCTTGCCCGGCTGCGGGGATGCCGTGGTGAAGCCGAAGTCCTCGTCACTCGACGCACTTTCGAAGCGCGGAGATCCCGCGTCGCCTCAGGCCCGTCTCGCCGAGACCCCGGTCGGCATCGCCGCCGCGACGCGCGCGTCGGTGGTCGGCGCCCTCGAGCGACCCGCTGCGCTGCGCCGCTTCTTCGATTCGCTCGCTCGTCTCGAATCGGCGCGCGGCCAGTCGACCGAGGACGTCCGCATCGTGCAGTTCGGTGACTCGCACACCGCCGCGGACATGGAGACGGCGGTCATCCGGCGCGCGCTCCAGGGGCGCTTCGGCGACGGCGGCCGCGGCTTCGTCGCCATCGGTAAGCCCTGGAAGGGCTACTACCAGGACGGCGTCCGCTGCGGGATGTCGAACGAGTGGTCGTCCGAGCGCGGCCACCTCGCCAAGGGCAAGTTCAACGGCGACGGCATGTACGGGCTCGCCGGCATCGGCGTCGAGACCCGGTCGCACGGCGCGCGTGCGTGGACCGACATCATCGCGAAGACCGCCCGCACCGAGGTCGCCTATCTCGAGCAGCCGAGCGGCGGCTCGTTCGACGTGCTGGTCGACGGCGTGCGCGTGGTGCGCGTCTCCACGCGTGGCCAGAGCAGCACCAGCGCCTTCCGCACCTTCGACGTCAGCGAGGCCGCAGCCCACCAGCTCGAGGTGCGCGCCACCGGCGACGGCGACGTGCGTGTCTTCGGCGTCTCGCTCGATCGCGCGCAGCCGGGCATCGTGTTCGACGCGCTCGGCATCAACGGCGCTCGCGTCACGACGTGCCTCCAGTGGAACGAGACGCACTGGGCCGAGCAGCTGAAGCACCGCGGCCCGGCGCTGGTCGTCCTCGCCTATGGCACCAACGAGTCCACCGACGAGGGCATGCCCTCGCAGACGTACGAGCGCCAGCTGGTCGACCTCCTCGGTCGCGTCGCCCGCGCCGTTCCCACCGCCTCCTGCATGCTGATGGGGCCGCCAGACCGCGCGGTGCAGAGCAGCGAGGGCACGTGGGTGACGTCACCGAAGCTGCTCGAGGTCATCAACTCGCAGCGCCGCGTCGCCGAGGCTGCGGGATGTGCATTCTACAACCAGCTCGAGGCGATGGGCGGCGAAGGCACGGTCGCCGGCTGGGCCTCCGAAGACCCGCCGCGCGCGCAGAAAGATCGCGTGCATCTTACACGTGAGGGCTACGCCCAGCTGGGGAGCTCGTTCGCGTCCGACGTGATGCGCAGCTACGCCGGATGGCGTCGCGACTCGGGCCTCCCCGCGACGACCGCGCCGAAGAGCCTCGATATCTCGAACGCGGTCATCATCCCGCCGGGCCAGGCGCCCATCGCGCCGGAAGGCACGGAGTAGCGTTCTTTTGCCCTGGCCGGAATCGGCCGCGTAGCAGCGACCGGCCGAAGATGCGGCACAGCGAGGCGAGCACGTCGGGTCGCGTCGCGGCGAGACCCGAGAGCTCGTACGGGAAGGACAGCACAAACTGCCGCACGGCCACCGAGCTCGCCGTTCAACGCCTCACGCGACCGCGCGTTCAGGTTGAACCTCCGGCAGTAGTGTTAGGGGATAGGCATTCGTAGAGGCATTGGCCTGCCAGGGCCGCTGCGTGCGTAGCGTGAGGCGGCTGATTTCGTGGCTGGGAAGGCCAAGTTCGCCAGCGTCGCGCGAATTCTTAGGGCGGCGGGCACACGGCGGGCACACGGATCCCGTGATGCGCAAGGGGCAGCGCGCAAGGAGCGACGCCGTGTGCTCGATGTTTCGACGCTTCAAAGGCTACATCCAGGCCGACGCCCACTGCGTCTACGACGCGCTCTTCCGCGGCGACGCTCGCATCGACGAGACCGACAAGCCTCCCGACGAGGTCGCGTGCTGGAGCCATGCGAGGAGGAAGGTCTGGGAGGCCGCCGTCGTCACGAAGGAGCCGGCGGCGCGCGAGGCGCTCCTCCGCATACAGGCCCTCTTCCACAGCCGGGACCAAGAAGCTGCGACCCACGACAGGAGGTGCGAGCGGCTTTCGAACCATGGCGGTCGACGGCACCACAGTCTATGACGCAACGGGTTCACTCATGGTGGAGCGGTTCGGGTTCGACGGATCGTCCCTTGGACAGCTTCCCCTCGAGTCAGGCCTTTCGTTGCGCGTCGGCGAGACCAATGTCTACTCGGCGCACATGTCCGGAGCCACGCCCGGCGTCTCGTACGTCGCCAAGAGCGGCGGTGACGTGAAGACGATGGGGATGGGCGGGATGGGCGAGCTCATCGACGACAAAGGGCAACGGAAGCCATCCGCACTGGCTCCGATCGACATCGCGGTGGACGGCGACACGGTGTTCGCGCTTACGGGCTTCGGTGTCCAGTGGGCGCGGGTCGGGGAGGCGTCCTTTCACGCTATGCAAACCAAGGCCACGCTCTCGGGAGCAGCTCCCTCCACAGGCAACAACGGGATCGCGGTGAACGCGACACACGTGTTGTGGACGGGGGGTGTTCCAAATCTTAGTGGGGACGGCGGTCTCGCGACTCGAGGGCAGGTGTACCGCATCGCGAGGTGCAAGTAGCGAGACACCTTCTCCCTGGACCGCCTGGACCGTCCTGGGTCACAGTCCGTCACAATGTCGGGCATAGGCATTCGTAGAGGCACGCGCTCACGCACCCGTCCGCGAAGATCGATCGGCCGACGAAGAGCTCGACGACGACCGCGAGTGACGAGACGGCGGAGGACCACCCTCCTTTAGTCGCCTATCGCGAGCACGATGACGCCGTCCCCCGCGTGAGCAGCGGCGAGCCGAGCACGACGGACCTGCTGGCGGCGCTCGACACCGAAGCCGACGAAGAACACGAGGATGAGCCGCTCGAAAGCTGAACTGCTTCGACGACCAACGCTCCAAGGAGTACGCTTCAACAACGATGCAGCCGCTCAAAGCAGTCGTGAAAAATGGCCGTCTCCTGGTGGACGAGCCCACCGCGCTGCCCGAGGGCACCGAGATCGAGCTGCTCCCCGTGGACGAGGCGCTCGCGAAAGGCGCCGACGATTTCGACGACGCGGAACGTGCTGCACTGCACGAGTCGCTGCGCGAGGGCATCCGTCAGATGAAGGCGGGTGAGACCATCGACGCTGCCGAGGCACTGGCCGAGCTGCGCGCTCATCGATGAAACTCCGCCTCGCCCCGAAGGCTCTGGCCGAGGCGAAGCGAATCAAGACGTGGTGGCAGGCGAATCGACCGGCCGCCCCTGATCTCTTCGAGCAGGAGCTCGACGCCGCTCTCGAACGGATCGTAGCCAGGCCCAACGCCGGCACGCTGTACGAGCAGGGCAACCTTGAAGCGCCCGTGCGGCGGGTGCTCATGCCCAAGACGAAGAACCACGTGTACTACGTCGTCGAAGGCGACGAGATCGTGGTCGTCTCGATCTGGGGCGCCCCAAAGCAACGCGGCCCGAAGCTGTAGTCATTGGACCGGCGGCGGCGCGGGACTACCCTGCCGTCGTGCTCCGACGCTCGCTCCTGCTCGCGTGGCTCGTCGCGATCCTCGGCATCCTCGCGCCGTCGATCGCGTCCGCCGCGACGACCGCAAATCTCGAAACTCGCGACAAGGCTTTCGAGCTGAGCCCCCCACCCTCGTCGGGCGATCCGCCGCGCGAACTACCGAGAAGCATCCGGAGAAATCGCACGCGTACGACGGAATCGCATCAGGCTCCCCACTTGCCGCAGAGGCAGCACCAGCGCTGCGTTTTTGCCAAACGACCGCGAGTTCGGCGTTCAGCGCCGAGGCGCACGTTCGCGGTGAACACAATCGGCGGGCTTGCGGGCGACCTACGGGCGCGACGATGACTCAGTGGACATTGCCAGTTTCCTCGACGGCTCTTCTCGACGGCGGGGCAGTCTTTGAGAAGCGGCTCGGTCGGGAGGTCGGCCTTCGCTTCTCGTACGAGTCAGAGGATGACGTGCGGCGCAGCAGCGCCGTTGTCTTCCAAGGCGTCGAAGCATTCAAGTGCACGTACTACCGCGCGCGTGATGCTTCGATGCTCGAAGCCTACGACAAGCTTGTTGATCGTGGGCCGAGCGGCTGGCTCGAAGAGCTGTGCGCGAACTTGAGGAAGAACGGCGGTGAGGCGCAGGGGCTCGTTCACCTGATGATCGGCTTCGACGACGGCCCGACGTACGAGGTCGTGTGTCGTTCCTTTCGCGTAGAGGACAAGTGAGCCGACCTTGAAGCTGGACGATTTGAGCAAGGCGCTGTCGCACGCCCTTCGTCATGAGCCGTGGGTCTACGAGCAAGAACTCGATGACGAAGGGTGGGCGTCTCTCGACACCGTGACCGGGGTGCTGCGAGATCAACAGAAGGATTGGCGGAACCTGTCGCGGATGGCTGTCGAGCGCATGATCGAGTCATCGGCGAAGCGCCGACACGAGAGCCAGGGGTCTCGCATCCGAGGGGATAGGCATTCGTAGAGGCATTGGCCTGCAAAGCCCGCTGCGTGCGTAGCGTGAGGCGGCTGATCTCGTGGCTGGGAAGGCCAAGTTCGCCAGCGGCGCGCGAATTCTTAGGGCGGCGGGCACACGGATCCCGTGATGCGCAAGGGCCAGCGCGCAAGGAGTGAGGCGACGTGGTTCAGGCGGCGCGCGGTGGAGCTCGAGGTCGGGCGAGGCTTTCGAGAATCTTCGCGGTGCTGCCCGGTGCGGA
>JAYTOQ010000661.1:0-1929 GCA_043747665.1 Polyangiaceae bacterium
CATCCACCACCCCAACGTGGTGCCCATCCAGGAGGTGGGCGAGAGCGACCAAGGCTACTACCTCGTGATGGACTACATCGAGGGCGACACGCTCGCGCGCGTCCTCGCGAAGGCCGCGAAGACCAACAGCACGGTCCCGTACGGCGTCACCATCCGCATCCTGCTCGACACCCTCGCGGGGCTCCACGCGGCGCACGAGATGAAGGACGATCACGGGGAGCCGCTGCAGATCGTCCATCGTGACGTGTCGCCGCAGAACATCCTCGTCGGCGCCGACGGCGTCTGTCGTCTGCTCGACTTTGGCGTCGCTAAGGCCGCGTCGCGCCTCCAGACTACGCGCGACGGCCACCTCAAAGGGAAGCTCCGCTATATGGCGCCGGAGCAGATCTCGATTCAAGAGGCCACTCCGCGCACCGACGAATACTCGGCGGCAGTCGTGATCTGGGAGCTCTTGACCGGCGTGCCGCTCTTCGATGCGTCGAACGAAGCGACGATCCTTTCACGCGTGCTGGAAGGGGTGATCCTCG
Organism: Polyangiaceae bacterium; assembly: GCA_043747665.1. GTDB lineage: Bacteria > Myxococcota_A > Polyangia > Polyangiales > Polyangiaceae > Labilithrix. Next base: position 528 of record JAYTOQ010000661.1, read on the forward strand.
CCCCGAGCTGTTTTTCACCGTCGATCTCGCCGCAACTCGACCGCGTCGTCTTGCGTGGGCTCGCCCGCGCGCCCGGAGATCGTTTCGAGTCGTGCCGCGACATGGCCAATGCGCTGCGGGGAGCCGCCGCCCCGGCGCTCGCCGAAGACGTCCGTAGCTGGGTCGAGACGCTTGTCGGCGAGTCGTTGCGCGCGCAGTCGGCACGTGTCGCGCGCGTCGAGCGTGGGCTCCCCGCCGAGGAGCAATCGCGGCCACCCTCGACGAACGTGACGCAGACGGTGCGCGCCGCTCCAAGCGCATCGGCCGCTCCTGCGAAGAGGCGCACGAACGTGAGGCGCGTGGGGCTTTTCCTCGTCGCCGCCGCCGTCGCCGCCGGTGCTGGCGCGTACGCGCGACGCGGTTCCGAGCGAGCCGTCGCCACGTCGCCCGCCGCTCTCGTCGCCGCGACCCCCCCCGCAGAGTCGCTCGTCGATGCGGCGGCGACGGATAGACCCCTCGCCTCGGCTTCCGCCGTGACCTCGCCTCTCCCCTCGCGAAGGCTACACGCCGCGCCGCGCTCCCACGGCCAAGGGGCCGCCCCGGTGCGCGCTCGCCCTGGATGCGACCCCATGTTCACCGTCGACGAGAACGGAATTCGCCGAGTGAAATCCGAGTGTCTGTAGCCCTCACTGGCAGCGAGGGAGTCCTTCGATGTTGGGGTTGGCGTCGAGCGCGCTGGAGGTGTTGAGGTCGACGGCGGGGACCCATCCCCAGTTTCCGTTGTCGTCGCCGAGGGTGTGGTACCAGGTGGTGTTTCCGCCGGCGTGACGCTCTCCGGTTCCCCAGCAGTCGAACCAGCTGGTCGAGGAGCGGAGGCGATTGACGACGCCGCTCGCGAAGTTGTCGGCGCCGTACATCGCGGCACCCGGAGTGTTTCCGCAGTAGAGACGGTGATCGCCGTGAACGTTGCAGCTGGGGTCGACCGGTGCCGCCGGAGGAGGAAGCGCGCCGGAGCCGGCGCACTCGCGGAGACCGTGCGCGCTGGGGTTGGCGTCGAATGCGCTCTCGGTAGACATCTCGACGGCGGGGACGTAGCCCCAGTTTCCGTTGTCGTCGCCGAGCGTGTGATACCAGGTGGTATTTCCGCCGGCGTGACGCTCGCCGCTCGCCCAGCAATCGAACCAGCTCACGGTCGAGCGCAAATGATTGACGACGCCGCTCGCCAGATTGTCCGCGCCGTAGATCGGTGCATCCGGGATGTTTCCGCAAGTGAGCTTCCCGTCGCCGCCCACGCCGCACGACGACGCCGGGGGTGCTGGCGGCACGCCGCCTCCCGATCCGCCGACACCCGCGGGGGCGATATAACCGCTGATGGTCATGCCGATGACGGCCGGCTGCGTCCCCACGGTGGCGTCGTACGACG
>JAYTOQ010000662.1:0-9916 GCA_043747665.1 Polyangiaceae bacterium
CATGTCATCCGCAAGAACGTGACGCTCGGCATCCGCGGCGAGGGCGCGATCGAGATCGCCTCCGGGCTCGACGACGGCGCCGAGGTCGTCGTGCAGGACGGCAGCGTGCTCACGACGGGACAGCGGGTCCGCACGGCTCGCGAGGAGCGCTGACCGTGCCGTTCGAGTGGTTCGTCGCGCTGCGCTACCTGCGCGATGCCAAGGGGCAGACGGCGCTCATCCTCGCGGCGGTGTCCGTGGGCGTCAGCGTCGTCGTCTTCCTGTCCGCGCTCATCAACGGCCTGCAGGTCTCGCTGGTCGACAAGACCCTCGGCTCGCAGCCGCACGTCAGCATCTGCGTCCCGCGTGAGGCACCGCGCCCCCTCACCGAGCCGACGAGCGCGCTGGCGATCACGCGCAACGTTCAGGCCTCCGCGCAGCGCCTTCGGTCGATCGATCAATGGCCGGTGGTGATGACCGGGCTAGAGCACGTGCCGGGCGTCACGGCGGTCTCGGCGACCGTCAGCGGCGCCGGCTTCGCCATACGAGGCGACGCCAAGGCGCCGATCCTCGTCACCGGCATCGACCCCGAGCGATTCCTCGCCATCATCGACGTCCGCAAGAAGACGGTGGCCGGTCGCTTCGAGGTCGCCGGCGACGATGTCGTCATCGGCAGCGTCCTCGCCTCGGACCTCGGCGTCGGTGTCGGCGACAAGCTCCGCGTCACGACCACGGAGGGCGGCTCCGACACCGTGACCATCGCGGGCATCTTCACGCTCGGCAACCGCGCCGTCGATCAGACGTGGGTCGTCACGTCGCTCCGTCACGCGCAGTCGCTCTATGCCCTCCCCGGCGGCGTGACGACGATCGATCTCAAGGTCGCCGACGTGTTCGATGCCGAGCGTGTGGCCGGCGACGTACGCGATCGCACCGGCCTCGACGCCGAGAGCTGGATGAAGCGCAACGCGGATCTACTCTCCGGCCTCTCCGCGCAGAACAGCTCCAAGTGGATGATCCAGTTCTTCGTCGTCGTCGCCGTGGCGCTCGGGATCGCGAGCGTGCTCATCGTGTCCGTCGTCCAGAAGTCCAGCGAAATAGGCATTCTTCGCGCGGTCGGGACCTCGGGCCGCCGCGTGCAGCGTGTGTTCCTCATCCAGGGCGGTGTGCTCGGCCTCGTCGGCTCGTTCCTGGGGTCGGCACTCGGCGCGGGGCTCGCCAAGCTGTTCGAGACCCTCGCGCGCGAGCCGAGCGGCGCGCCGAGGTTCCCCGTCCAGCTCGACCTGCAGCTGTTCGTCGCAGCGACGGTGCTGGCGACGGGCGTGGGGCTGCTGGCAGCCGTCATTCCGGCGCGACGTGCAGCGCGGCTCGACCCTGCGACGGCGATCCGCAATGGCTGACCCCCTCCTCTCCGTCGTCAAGGCCGTGAAGGAGTTCGGCGAGCGCGTGAAGACACGCGCTCTCGACGGCGTCGACCTCACGCTCGAGAGCGGCGAGCTCGTGGCGCTCATCGGCCCTTCCGGCTCGGGGAAGAGCACCCTGCTCAACCTGATCGGCCTGCTCGACCGCCCGAGCTCGGGGCGGGTCGTGCTCGGAGGGAGCGACACCACCGCCCTCGACGATGACGGGCTCACCGCGCTGCGCGCGCGCACGCTCGGCTTCGTGTTCCAGTTTCATCACCTGCTCCCCGCGTTCACTGCCGTGGAGAACGTCATGCTGCCGGAGTGGGGCGACAAGGGCTTCGCCGCGAAGGACCTTCGCGAGCGCTCGGAGACGCTGCTGCGCTCCGTCGGGCTGGCTGATCGCATGAGCTACCGCACGGCAGATCTCTCCGGTGGTCAGCAGCAGCGCGTCGCCATCGCGCGAGCGCTGGTCCGGAGCCCGCCGCTCGTCCTCGCCGACGAGCCCACCGGCAATCTCGACACGGCGTCGTCCAAGGAGGTCTTCGACCTGATGCGGCGCTTCAACCGCGAGGCGAAGACGACCTTCCTCGTCGTCACGCACGATCCGCGCATCGCCGATCAGTGCGACCGCGTCGTCGAGATCGTCGACGGTCGCGTGAAGAGCGACCGGCGCCACGCGTGAGGCGCGCCTCGGGGCGAGGCTCAGACGCCGGCGTGTGTGGCGCGACCGTTGGTCGCGGACCGCGCGCCTCACGAGGCCGTCGAGGAATGCACGTCGCTGTCGAGGGGCAGATCGTGGACGCCGATGATCGTGCCCTCGGCGAGAACGACCGCGCGCTCGACAATCGTCATCTGCGACCGGCTGCTGAACTGCGACCACCGCATCATGCTGAAGGGCCCGTCGAGCAGGAAAGAGAAGCCGACCGACACAGAAACCTGAACTACCTGAGCGTCGCTCCGCTCCGGTCACGATGACCGAAACCCGCAGTCCGCCTCGCGCCGGGCGAAGCGAACGCGGTCTGCATCCGCTGCACTCGTTGATCGGATCGGCCACGGACCTGCTACAAAAAAGCCATGTCCGACGACGGCCTCTGGCGCGCATTGAACAGCTGGATTCACGGGGGATCGTCGCTGATCGCATTCGCCTGTGACGTCGCGATCCTCGTCGCGATCGCCACCATCGTGCGGCGCCACCGCCCCGACGCGTATCGGGGCCTCCAGGCGTGGGCGATAGCGTCCCTGGGCGTCTTCCTGTTCACGACGGTCGCGTGGATCGTCGTGCCCTTCCTGGCGCGTACCGACTTCGGCATGGAGGGCTACTTCCGCATGAGCGGCCTCCTGACCATCCTTCAGACTCTGTTGCACGTCGGGCTCGTGATCCTCTTCATCCGCGGCATCACAGCGCTGGCGCAGCCGCCGAAGCCGCTCGTCGTCGAAGGGACCCCGCCCTACCGCTGACTCCATCTACTCTCGCCGGGCGATGACGAGTCAGCCCGCGGAGGGTGCGCACACGACGACCGTTCCGGCGTATATGCATACTACACGCGTTGCCTTCTTCGCTGTCGTGTACGCGCTTCGTGAAGGAGACGAAGGGCCGGACGCTCGAGGAGGCGTGAGCGCTCGCGTACGGCTAGCGCGTCGGCTCGAGCTGCGGGTCGAGATCGAGCACGGGGAGCCCTGCGTCCTCGAGGAGGCGGCCGAGGTGCTCGGACAGTCCCTTCCTGGGCATCGGGAGCTTGCTCGGCTCGGTTGCCTCCAGCAGACGACGACGCGCCTCGTGCAGTCGCCACGCGATGGTGCCGCGCGGACACCCTTGCACGACGGCGGCCTCCGCGTTCGACAGCCCTTGCAGTCGGACCAGCACGACCGTCGTCCGCATGTCGGGCGGCAACGCGTCCAGCGCGCGCAGCACGCGGACGTAGGTCTGACGTAGCTCCGCCGCGCGGCGCGGGTCGCCTTCGGCATCCACCTGGAGCGCGCGCTCGATGCGGGGATCGTCTTCCTCGATCGATGACTCGCTACGGCGCGTCCTCTTGCGCCGCGCGTCGAACGAGCGATTGACCGTGAGCCGGTAGACCCACGTGAAGAACTCGCTTCGTCCCTCGAACTGATCGAGCGCGCGGAACGCGCGGATGAACACGTCCTGCACGATGTCGTCGGCGTCGCTCTCCGTGCCCGACAGGTGGAGCGCGAGCGCGAAGATGCGCTTCCGATAACGCCGGACCAGCGCGTCGAACGCCTGGGGCTCACCCGCTTTTGCACGCGCGACCAAGAGCGCCGCGGTGGCGGCCTCGCGCTGGGCAGGGGTGGTCATCAGCAACTTGGACGCCTCTGCCAGGCGGAAGGTTTGAAGAAAATGACACGCGGATCGACGGCCATTTTGCGCGTTTCAAGGGCGAGGGCGCTCACGCCTGGACGGGCGTCGAGTGCGCAGGGCGAGGCGCAGGCCGTCGAGCTTCGTGGCAGTCGCCGCGCCGCCTGGCGGCCAGTGGTGGCGGCGGCGAGAAAAAACTGGTCCGACGGTCGTCAAAGTGGTTCGAGGAACCTCGTCCGTCCCACGGGATGGACGAGGACCGACGATGATCTACGACCCAAGGCGCAGACGAGAAGGAGCGTCGTCGCTCGGCGGGGCCATGGATCGCCTGGCCCGTGGGCGAGAACATCGAGCCATGGCATCCGCACGAGATGCATCGTGAGGAACCGTCGTCGTCCGGGGATCAGGCTTTGACTCTATCGAGCAGACGCTCGAAGCGCACCTGGGGATCGAGAAGATAGCCGTCGTCCCGGGTCACGAGCGCTTCGGCGAGGCCCAGCGCGCGGATCCGCCGGATGATCGAGTAGACGCGCAGCATCCCCGATTCGTGGCGAACGCGCTCGCCCGGCCAGCCGGCCGCGAGCAGCGCGCTCGCCGAGAGCGCAACGCCGGGCTCCGCGAGCCGCCGGGTCACCAGCGCGTCGAGCACCTGGCGCAGCGCACCGTGGCGCGCCAGATCGATCGCTTCGCCGTCGGGCGGCCGCAGCGAGCGCGCATCGGCGCCGACGATCCACGCGGCGCTCGTCGAGGTCCTCGCGTCGCGCTTCGCGTCACCCGGCGCGTCGCCCGGCGCGTCGCCCTCCGCGTCGCGCTTCGCGTCGCCCGGAGCCGTGGGCGGAGCGTCCGCCGCCTCGAGAGCCGCGAGCTGGAACCGCGCCACCAACTCACGCCACAGCCGCCCGCTTGCATGGTGCGCGTCGGCCGTCGCCTTCAGTCGCGCGATGCGCTCCGCGCGCGATCCTGCGGCTCCCGGACCATCACCATCACCATCGCCATCACCATCGACCTCGCTCGGGAGCTCGAGGCCCACCACCGTCGCCACTTCGCGCACCTTCTCGCGGCGCAGCGCATCGCCCGCCATGACATGCAGCGCGTACGCGTTCTCGAGATCGCTCTCGCCTTCGGGGCGCGCTCCCGCGAGGCACCGCAGGAGACCGCGCGCCACCAGCGCGTCGGCCTCGCCGCGGACGTCGTTCTGCTGGCGATGAAAAGCGAGCGCGGACTCGATGGGGCCGAGCGCGGCCCCGGCGTCGCCGAGCGCGATGCGCGCCCAACCCAGGCTTCGTTGCACGTCCGCGGTTTCGTCGAGGCACGCGGCGGTCGCGATCGCGAGCGCTTCGACGAGCAGCGCCTCCGCAGCGACGGCGGCGCCCACCTCCAGGATGACTTTCGCCTCGACGATCCGCATGCGCACGCGAAGCTGATCGTCACTGCCCGCATCGGCGGCGAGGCATGCCTCTCGGAAAATTCCCGAGCGGAGATCGAGCGCGTTGCGCAGCAGCACCACGTCACCGAGCGCGATGACGGCGCGGGCCGCGAGCGCAGCATTTGCCACTTTTTCCCGCTCGAACGCGCGCAGAAGCTCCGGTAGATTGCCCTCGATGGCGTCAAGCGCAGCGTGCGCCGTCGGGCCGTAGAGGCTCGCGCCGGCGTTCTCCGCGCGCCTCACGTAATGCTGCGCATGACGTAGCTCCACGGCGTCACGCTCCCGCGCATCCAGTGCTGCGAGCTGTTGCCGGGCGAAGGCGCGCACCGAGCGAAGCATGGTGAGGCGTACCGCGCCATCGCTCTCCACCGAAGCAAGGAGCGATTTCCTGAGCAGCGCTTCGACGACGTCGACTGCATCGCCGGCGAGAAGCGGGGCGATCACAGCCTCGAAGGCCTCCACCGTGAAGGCACCCTCGAAGGCTCCCGACGCCGCGAACGCGCGCGACTCGTCGGCGTCGAGCCTCGCCACCGACCACGCGATGGTGGCCGACAGGGTCGCATGACGTGCGGCGACGTCGCGCCGATCGGTCTTGAGCAGCCGGAAGCGCTCCTCGATGCGCGCGAGCAGGTCGCCGGGCGGCACCAGCTTGCTCCGGCGGGCGGCGAGCTCGATGGCGAGCGGCAGCCCGTCGAGCTGCTCGACGAGCGCGGCGAGCTCGTCCTGACTCCACGATCCGCCCTCGGCGCTCTGCTCGAACAGCGCGCGTGCAGACGTCGCGTCGAGCGGCCCGAGCTCCTCGCGATGCTCCCCGGCGATTCCGAGGGCTTCTCTCGACGTCACGAGGAAGCGGAGCGCCGCGCTCGCCTCGAGACAGACGGGGATCAGCGTCGCCGCCGCTGCCACGACGCCGTCGGCGTCGTCGAGCACCACGAGCAGCGGCGGTCCACCCGGCGACGTGACAATCGAAGCGGCGAGCCGCCGAGCGAGCGTCTCGACGGCGGCCCGTCCACGCGACGTGGGTGCAGCGAGCCCCGCGGCACGCGCCACCGTCTTCACGAGCATCGCCTCGCCACGCGCGTCGCCGAGCTCGCAGAGAACGACGTCGGCCGTGCCTCGATCCGCGAGGCGCCGGCCCACCTCGCGAGCGACACGCGACTTGCCGATGCCTCCGGCGCCGGTCAGCGTCACGACACGCGACCCGTCGCGCAGCAGCGACTCCACGGCTGCGCACGGCCCGTCGCGACCGAACAGAAGCTCCGGTGACGGCATGATGCTCGTGAGAAGCGAGCGGCGCCGGCTCATGAACGGATGCTACGCCGTCGCGTCGCGCGTCGCACGAAGACGCCACGCGATCCGCTCCTCGAGCGCGGTCGCCTCGATGCCGAGCGTCGCCGCAGACGCGAGCAGCAGCGCGCGCTCCTCTGGATCGACGCTGCCGTCGACGACCGCCGCCTCGACGAGCAGCGCCATGACGCGGGACTGGACGTCGGGCGCGAGGCCGCGGAGCGTCGTCGTCGCGCGTCCGAAGTCGTTCTCGGAAAGCGGGGCCGGGTTTCGCGCAGGGAGCCCGAACCGCTCCACGATCCGTCGCAGGAATTCGCGCTCAGCGTCGTCGACCACGCCATCGGCGGCAATGACGGCCTCGATCAGCTGACAGACCTTGTTGCGCTCCTCGACGTCCATCGCCTCACGATAAGCGAATTCACCGTGGGGCGCGCGTCTCGACGTGCAAGCCGTTGCGAAGGTCCTCGGAGCCCCGCTTCGCGATCAGATCATCGGCACGAAGAGCGCCGATGACCTCGATGAGATCGCCCTGCGCGACGCCGCGCTGCACCGGGACCTGCTCGACGATCCCGTCCTTCACGCGCGCGACGAAGGTGCGCTCTGTCGACTGCACGATCGACGAAGGCGGCACGAAGATCGACGGCACGGCCCGCTTCACGGGCCACACCACGGTCGCGAACATCCCCGGCGCTAGGCGACCGTCAGCATTGTCGACGTCGAGCTCCACCGGCATCGAGCGTGTCCTCGTGTCGATCGATCCCGACACGCGTTTCGTCACGCCGGTGAGCTTCACGCCGGGGAACGATCGCACTGAGAAGGTCGCCGTCACGCCCTCGGCGATGCCGCCGACGAGGCTCTCGGGAACCGACACGATCAGGCGCAGTCTGTAATTCTGCTCGATGCGGAGGAGCGGCGTCGCCGCGCTGCCAACTTGCGGCCCGACGAGCGCGCCGGGGTGCACGCCGCGCTCGACGACGGTGCCTTCGAAGGGGGCCGTGATCGCGAGATACTGCTCCATCGCGCGTAGCGCTTCGAGGCGCGCTTGGTCGGCCTGCATGGTGGCCTCGGCCACCTCGAGCTCGTGACCCGCGACCGCGCCTGGAGTCTGCGACGCGGCCTTCAACCGGTCGAAGGTGCTCTTGTCGCCCTGGAGCTTCGCCTGCGCTTCGGCTCGCTGCGCTCCGAGCTCCGGCGCGACGATGGTGACGACGAGCTGGCCCTGCTTCACGTGCGAGCCGCGATCGACGAGCACCTTGGAAACGAAGCCGCTTGCCCTCGCGAAGATCGCGACGCGCTCGTACGGCTCGAGCTCGCCTTCGAGCTGTGTGGTGGTGTCGAGCGCCTTCGAGACCACCGGGACGACGTCGACGGTCGGCGTCGCGGCCGCCGCGCCGGCGCTCGGCGCGGAAGACGTCGACCCGTCGCCACGACCGCTGTTGCACGCGCCAGCATTCAACGCGAGCAACGCGGCACTCCATGCACAATACATACGATTGCGGCTCACGCGGTCACCTCGGCTGCGTCGCGGTGGTCTGCATCATCCGGGTCCAGCGAGATCGCTCGCGCCTTACCGGTCCGGCCAAGGATCACGTAGACCGCGGGTAGAATGAACAGCACCGCGAGGGTGGATGCGACGAGACCACCGATCACGGCGCGGCCCAGCGGTGCCGACTGCTCGCCACCCTCGCCGAACGCAAGCGCGGTCGGAAGCATGCCGGCGATCATGGCTGTGGTGGTCATGACAATCGGGCGGAGACGGCCCCGCGCGGATTCGGTGATCGCGTCTTGCTGCGGAGCCCCCGCGCGCCATCTGTCCTTCGCAAACGTCACGAGGAGCACGGCATTCGCGACGGAGACGCCGATCGCCATGATGGCGCCCATCATGGACTGCACGTTGAGCGTCGTGCCGGTGAGCCAGAGCGCCGTCACCACGCCCACGAGCACCGCCGGGACCATCAGGATGACCACCAGCGGCTCGCGGATCGACTGGAAGCTGACACCGAGCATGAGCAGCACGACGACGACGGCGATGCCGAGACCCTCGCGCAGGCTCTGGGTGGTCGTTCGCATCTGTTCCGCCTGGCCATGCATCGCGACGGTCATCCCCTTCGGCGGCGCGCCGAGCGCAGCGATGGCTCGGTCGACGTCGGCAGCAGCACGTCCGAGGTCGTCGCTGGCGATGTTCGCTGTGACGTGGATGGCCCGCTGACTGTTGTAGTGGTCGATCTCACCGGGCATCGTTCCTTCACGCACCGTCGCGACGTCGCGCAGGAAGGCGCGCGCCGAGCCATCTTGCATCACCGGCAGGCCGGCGAGGTCCTCGAGCGACTGAATGCGGTTCTCGGGCACGCGGATCTGCACGCGGTAGCCGACGCCCGACACGGGATCGGTCCAGAAAATTGGGGTCGTGAGCGCGCTCGACGACGTTGCCGAGACCAGTGACTTGCCGACGCGATCGACGGTCAGTCCGAACTGCCCGGCGCGCTCGCGATCGATGTTCACGTCGAGGGTCGGGTAGTCCAGCGCCATCGGGATCTGCACGTCGCGCAGGTCGGGGATCTTCGTGAGCGCGCTCGCGACGCGCTCTGCGAACGCTCTCGTGTCCTTCATGCTCTTGCCGGAGACGGTGACCTGGATCGGCGTCGGCGCGCCGAAGCTCAGGACCTGCGAGACGATGTCGCCGGCCTCGAAGGAGAAGCGCGTATCAGGGTAGGCGGCGGCGAGGCGCGTGCGCAGGCGCTCCTCGAGCACGTCCATCGCGAGCCGATCCTTGCCCTGGAGCTGCGTGAGGAGCACTGCCTCCTGCGGTCCTGCATTGAAGACGTAGACCGCGTTCACGGGATACGTCCACGCCGGGTTGCCGACGTTGGCGAGGGTCATGCGAACGTGACCGGCGCCGACCTCGTCACGGATGGCCTTGTCGACACCGCGCACGATGTCCGCGGTGCGCTCGACCTGAGTACCGGGCGGCGCGCGCACGTGGAGCTGGAACTGACCCGTATCGACGCGCGGAAACAGCTCGGTGCCGAGCCGCGTGAAGAGGAAGACCGCCGGCACGCACGCGACGACGTAGATCGCGAGCACCACCCACCGACCACGAACTGCGAGCGCCACGGCGCGCGCATACCCGTCGGCGATGCGCGTGAAGATGCTCGGGCGCGGGGTGTGGCGCGCGTGCTCGACGTGGCCTGCGAACAACCGTGTCGCCAGCACGGGCACGAGGGTGCTCGACAGAACATACGACGCGATCATCGAGAAGCCGACCGCCAGGGCCAGCGGCGGAAAGAGCGCGCGGCTGATCCCGACCAGGAAGAACGTCGGCACGAAGACCGCGAGGATGCACAACATCGCGAGGAGCCGCGGCTGCATGACCTCGTGCATGGCATCGACCACGGCGCGCCCCGACGGCTTCCCCGCCGCGAGATGCGTGTGGATGTTCTCGATGGCAACGGTGGCCTCGTCGACGAGGATGCCGATCGCGAGCGCGAGCCCGCTCAGGGTCATGATGTT
>JAYTOQ010000663.1:0-3616 GCA_043747665.1 Polyangiaceae bacterium
AGCAGCGGCGGCGCATCCACTGTCGACACCGGGCGTGCCGCCGTCGGGGGTGGTCGTGCTCGACCCGTCGGTGCCGGGACCGCCGGCCTCGGCACCGGGATCCGTGGTGCCGTTCGGGGGCGAAGCGGCTTCGTCGCCAACGCACGCAGCCAGCGATGCCGTGGCGGTGAGCACAGCGCCGAGGACGCAAAACAGCCAGCCGCGGGCAGGGACGAGGCGACGAAGGGAGGAGCGCATCGCTCGATAGTCGCGGACGAACCAGCCGATGACAACGGTCACCGCGGTGTCCCGGGGCGATTCTGCCGAAGCGGTCCCGGGGAGTCCCTCAGCAGCCGGTGCCGAGCGTGCGCTCCGTCTCGCCGAACGGGTCGACGACCGCGCGGATCGCGCCGCGAAGCGCCTCGCCGCGGATGCCGGCTGCCGCTTGCCACAGCTGGTAGCGGCCCTCGCCGAGCGCGGCGCCTGCGAGCGGTGTCCACACGAGATCGAGCGCCGACGGTCGGACGCCGTTGCCCTCGAAGGCGTATTCCCAGACCGTCGAGCTGGCCGCTGCGAACGCGAGCGCGCCGTACCACTGCAGGTGACACATGCGCGCCCGCAGATAGAGCTCACTGCCGAAGAGCCCGTGCCCGAGCGTGTTCACGTACCAGGGGTCGCCGTCCCACTCCAATGCGCGATGCGAGCTCGGGGCCACGGCATGCCCGAGCGGCACGACGAGGTCGGCGGTCGGCTCCGGCGCGATCACCGGCGGCGACTCCGCGGGGAGCGTCGCGGGGCCCGCGGCTTGGGCGAGCACCAGCACGAGCGCCGCGGGTGCCATCACATATAACTTGCCGGAAATTCCCCGCGCGCGATAGCTGGTGACAGATTCGCCGGAGGAGGCTGCACGTGAGACTCGGGATCGACTTCGGAACGACGCGGACGGTGGTCGCATGCGCGGACCGCGGCAATTACCCGGTCGTCAGCTTCGATGACGACGCCGGTGACGCGCACGACTTCTTTCCGTCGGTCGTCGCCGAGCGAGACGGCGAGCTGCGCTTCGGCTTCGATGCTCTCGCGGCCGCTGCCGCCGATCCGTCGTTCACGACGGTGCGCTCGTTCAAGCGGCTGCTTGCGGACGCTCACTCCGGGTCGGGCCAGACCGTCAGCATCGGGAGCACCACCATCGCCATCGACGAGCTCGTCACGCGCTTCCTCGTCGCGACGAAGGAAGCGGTGCTGACGCGCTCGAACCTGCCGCATGCGAACGGCGCGAAAAGCGCGAAAAGCGCGAAGAGCGCGAAGAGCGCGAAGAGCGCGAAGGGGGCGGACGACGAGCTCCGCTCCGTGGTGGCTGTCCCCGCGAACGCGTCGGGCGCGCAGCGCTTCGTCACCCTCGATGCGTTCCGGCGCGCGGGCTTCAACCCCATCGCGATGCTGAACGAGCCGTCCGCGGCGGGCTTCGAGTACACGCATCGCCATCGTGACACCGTGACCTCACGGCGCGATCACGTCGTGGTCTACGACCTCGGTGGCGGCACGTTCGACGCATCGCTCGTGCGCATGCGCGGCCGCAGCCACGAGGTGCTCGCGACGGCGGGCGTGAACCATCTCGGCGGCGACGACTTCGACGACGTGCTCGTCGATCTCGTGCTCGCCCGCGCGGGCCTTGAGCGTTCAGCGATCGATCGCGCCTCGCTCGATCGCCTCGTGGACCAGTGCCGCGACGCGAAGGAGCGCCTCAACCCGAGCTCGCGCAAGATCTCGATCGACGCGGAGGCGGCGCTGGGCGCGCTCGCAAAAGCCTCCGAGATCGTCGTGCCGGTCGCCGACTTCTACGAGGCCTGCATGCCGCTCGTGGAGCGCGCCATCGACGTGATGGTGCCCGTCATGTCGAAGCTCGACGGCGCAGCCGGCGCCGTCGCCGTCGACGCCGACGCCGACGCCGACGCCGACGCGCTGGACGCTGCGCTCGACGAGATCGCCGGCATCTACGTGGTCGGCGGGGCGAGCGAGCTTCCCATCGTGGCGCGTGCCCTGCGGCAGCGCTTCGGTCGCCGCGTGCATCGCTCTCCTTATCCTTCGGCGGCCATCGCCATCGGGCTCGCCATCGCCTGCGACGAGAGCGCGGGGTTCGATCTGTCCGACCGCTACTCGCGCACGTTCGGCGTCTTCCGCGAGAGCCGTGCCGGCGCCGAGATCACGTTCGACCCTATATTTACGCATGATACGGAGCTCCCGGCGCGCGCCGGTCAGCCGCTACGCCGCCGTCGTGTCTACAGCGCCGCGCATAACGTCGGTCACTTCCGCTTCTTCGAGTGCAACGCGGTCAGCGAAGACGGACGGCCGCGCGGCGACATGATGATCTCCGGCGACGTCTTCTTCCCGTTCGATCCCGAGCTCGGCGACACGCCGCCCGGCGACCTCACCGGCATCGTGGTGGAGCGCACGTCTGCGAAGGGCCCGCGCATCGAGGAGGAGTACTCCCTCGACGAGCACGGCATCGTGGCCATCACGATCAAGAACGTCGATGCGGGCTTCGAGCGCGTCTACCGCCTCGGCTCGGCGGGCTGAGCGAACGGAGGACGGCGAGCGCGCTGTGGCGCGCTCACTCGGCGAACATGCGAATCTCGTTCGCGGCGGCGAACGACATCCGGTACGCGGTCTCCCAGTCGGGGTGGCGTACGAGCACGTGACCGTCGGAGAGCAGCGTGTGCTTCCAGTTGCGTCGCGGTGTTCCGGGGCGGAGGAGCTTCTCCTCGACCACGGCATCGCCGCACGTGCGGAGCCAGTCGCCGAGGCCCTCGATGCGCGTGATGCGTCCTTGGCCGAACGCGCGCTTGAAGACGATCCCGGCGTTGTACTTCCGCGTGGCGTCGGCCTCGAAGGTGCCCCAGCACGAGACGCGCGCCCACTCGCGGAAGAGATCGATGTCGCTCGTGTAGTTCATCTGATCGACGATGTGCGCGCCGCCGGGACGGCAGCCGATCTCGCCGAAGACCGCTTCGCCCTTCGGCGTGAGGAACCACTCCATGTGCGTGAAGCCGGTCCCCATGCCGAGCGCGCCGAGCACCTTGCGACCGAGGGCGATGCCGCCCTGGATCTTGGCGAGCTTCATGTCGCGCACGGTGATGATGACCGGGCTGACCCACTCGACGGACCGCATCTCGATCGGCTTCGGCAGGTACTGCGCGACGTTCTCGTAGGCGGGCTTGCCGTCGACGCACACGGTGTCGAACGTGAACTCCTCGCCGTCGATGTACTCCTCGCAGCTCGCCTCGCCGACGCCGCGCATCTTGACGAGGATCTCGTCGAGCTCCTTGGCGGTCTCGGCCTTGTACGTGTCGGCGCTGCCGGCTCCGGCGATGGGCTTGACGATCAGCGGGTAGCCGAATTCCTCGGCGGCGGCCCGGGTCTCGCTCTCGGTGCGGACGCGGCGCGAGCGCGGGACCCGGAGGCCGGCGGCGGCGACGCGCTCCTTCATGAGCTGCTTGTCGCGGAAGCCGGTGACGGCATTGACGGACATCCCTGGCATGCCCCAGCGCTCACGGAGGCGTGCGGCGAGGATCACGAGCGGCTCCCAGTTGGCGAGCACGCGATCGATGCTCTTGCCGCGCAGCCAGGCGGTGACGCGATC
>JAYTOQ010000664.1:0-4121 GCA_043747665.1 Polyangiaceae bacterium
TAGATCGCGTCCATGATCGGCGGCAGCACCAGCCGCTGCGGATCGGCACGCGAGAAACCGCCATTCCGGTCCATCGACCATTGCATCGGCGTCCGAACCCCGTCCCGGTCACCCAGGAAGATGTTGTCGCCCATCCCGATCTCGTCGCCGTAATAGATCACCGGCGTGCCCGGCATCGACAACAGCAGGCCGTTCATCAGCTCGATCCGCCGCCGGTCATGGTCCAGCAACGGTGACAGACGGCGGCGGATGCCCAGGTTGATCCGCGCCTGCGTCTCGCTCGCGTATGCGCGATACATGTAATCGCGCTCGTCGTCGGTCACCATTTCGAGGGTGAGCTCGTCGTGGTTGCGCAGGAACATCGCCCACTGGCACGAGGGATGGAGCTCGGGCGTCTGGCGGAGGATGTCGATGATGGGGAAGCGGTCCTCCATGTGAATCGACATGAAGAGCCGCGGCATGATCGGGAAGTGGAAGTTCATGTGGCACTCGTCGCCGTTGCCGAAGTAGGCGGCGGCGTCCTCGGGCCACTGGTTCGCTTCCGCGAGGAGCATGCGCCCCGGGAACTTCTCGTCGACGTGCTTGCGCAGCTTCTTCAGGTAAGCGTGCGTCTGCGGAAGGTTCTCGCAGTTGGTGCCCTCCGCCTCGTAGAGGTACGGGACCGCGTCGAGGCGCAGCCCGTCCACGCCGCGCGCCATCCAGAAGTCGACGACTCCGAGCATCGCCTCGTGCACGGCCGGGTTCTCGAAGTTGAGATCGGGCTGATGCGCGAAGAACCGATGCCAGAAATACGCCTTCGCGACCGGATCCCACGACCAGTTGGAGGGCTCGAAGTCGCGAAATATGATGCGCGCTTCTTTGTATCCATCGGCGTTGTCGCTCCACACGTAGAAGTCGCGTTCGGGCGAGCCCGGGGCGGCGCGACGCGCGCGCTGAAACCACGGATGTTGATCCGACGTGTGGTTGAGGACCAGCTCGGTGATGACGCGAATGTCACGACGATGCGCCTCCTTGATCAGCTCGTCGAAGTCCTCGAGCGTGCCGATGTCTTGATGAATCTCGGAGTAGTCGGCGATGTCGTAGCCGTCGTCGCGACCCGGGGAAGGGTAGTGCGGGAGCAGCCACAGCGCGGTCACCCCGAGGTCGGCGAGGTAGTCGAGCTTCATGGCGAGGCCCTTGAGATCGCCGACGCCGTCGCCGTTCGAGTCGAAGTACGAGCGCGTTCGCACCTCGTAGATGACGGCGTCCTTGTACCAGAGCGGATCGTTCTCGAGGCTCGCGCGCGCGCCGCCGCGCGCCGTCCGCGCGCCCAGCGGTCCCGAGCTCTTACCCGATCCATGTCTCGTCGTCGTCATGGCGTCTTCGTCTCCGGTGCGCGTCCGTAGGCTCGGGAGCAGCCGAGCAGCCGTCGCTCGAGCGCCGCAACCCGACTCTGCCCGTCACGCGGACACTCTTCAAGGATGCGCAGCGCGTGGTCGATCGAAGGCGCACTGCGATCGCGGCTGGCGGCGCTGGATCGCAGCGCGCCGCGCACGCGACGCGACGCGACGCGACTCAGCCCTCGTCGCCGTCGGCGCCGCGGAGCCCGTGCTTCTTCGCCATGTCGTGGAGGTGCTTGCGGTCCATCTTCGCTTCGCGTGCGGCGGCGCTGATGTTGCCGGTGTGCCGGCCGAGAAGCCACTTCACGTAGCGCTTCTCGAACTCCGAATCGTACCTCGCGCGCGTCTCGCGGTAGCTCTTCTCGGGCTCGAAATGGAACGCCGAGTCCTGCGCTGCATGACCCGTCGGCAGCGTGACGACGCCGATCTCCTTCGAGCCCGTGGCCTGCGCCATGTAGATGGCGCGCTCGAGCACGTTGCGGAGCTCGCGAACGTTGCCCGGCCAGTCGTGCGCGGCGAGCGCCTGCATGGTCTCGGACGGAATGGTCATGTCCGTTCCGCCCGCCGCCTTGAGCATGTGATTGACGATGGCGGGGATGTCGTCGCGGCGCGCGCGTAGCGGCGGGACCGTGACGGGGACCACAGCGAGCCGGAAATAAAGGTCTTCGCGGAACTTTCCGCCCGCGACCTCGCGATTGAGATCGCGCTTGGTGGCGGCGATGACGCGGACGTTGGTCTGCATCGTCTTGTTGCCGCCGACGCGCCGGTATTCCTTCGTCTCGAGCACGCGCAGGAGCTTCGGCTGCACGTCGAGCGGCAGCTCTCCGATCTCGTCGAGGAACACCGTGCCGCCGTCCGCGAGCTCGAATGCGCCCTGTCGCGTGGCAACGGCACCGGTGAAGGCGCCGCGCTCGTGACCGAACAGCTCGCTCTCGATGAGCGAGTACGTGACCGCACCGCAGTCGACGACGAGGAACGGATGCTTCGCGCGCGGGCTGCCCGACCAGATGGCGCGCGCGAGGACGTCCTTGCCCGTGCCGGTCTCGCCCTCGAGGAGCACGGTGGCGTCGGTCGGCGCGATGCGCTCGAGGATGCCGAAGATGGTGCGCATCGAGAGGCTCGAGCCGATGGCGGGCCCGAAGAAGTGCTTCTCGCTCGGCAGCACCTCGACGCGGTGCACGGTGGGCTTGAACTGGATGTCCACCTCACCGACCTTGAGGACGCTGCCCGGCTGGACCATCGCCTCGCGGATGCGCGTGTTGTCGATCTTGGTGCCGTTCGTCGACTCGAGATCGCGAACGTGCAGGCCGTCGGGCGCGCGGATGATCTCGCAGTGGTGACGCGAGACGGTGTCGTCGGTGAGGACGAGATCGTTGTCCGCCGCCTTGCCGATGGTGAGCCGGCCGCCCACCACCTTTGAGGTGCCCCTGTGCGATCCCGTGAGCACGATGGCCTGCACGCCCGATGGCGCGCCGAGGATGTTTGCGGCGGCGCGGGTGGAGATCTCGTGCGACGACTCGAAGCGCGATCGCTTCGAATGCGGCGCGCGCTCGACTTCCGACTTGGCGGAGTCCGCGGGCGCATCCGACGGCGAGGCCGGCAGAGCAGTGGTGTCCGCAGGTCCCGGGCTGACGGTGGCTTCTTCCTTGGGCTCGTTCACGGTGCGGTCGGGGGAGGAGGGGGGTTGGGGGTGGCCGTTGGGGAGCTTGCGGTTGGCGCAGCCGCGAGGACGTTCGTGACGTCGACCTGGGTGGTCCCGCCCCCAAGGGTAACCCGCCTTTCGACAGTTCTGCGACCTTCCCGTGTGTCGAGGTCGATCCGGAGGCGGTATTCGCCGTCCGACAGCTGCGGCTCGTGCGACACGATGCGCGGCGCGTCGCCCGTCGCGAAGGTCATGCGCGCGTCTCGGGCCACGTCGCCGTCCTCCGCGACGTACTGCACCTCGAGGCCGGTCACCTCCGCGGCGCGCGGGCCAAGCACGAGGCGAAGGTGCTGATCTCGCGGCGATTTCGAGGAGAGATACCCGGCGATCAGCGCGCCGGCGACGAGGACGAGGAACGGGAGCAGCTTCCTCCGCCGGACGGGACGTACAGGCAGCGGCGTTTCCAGGACGGGCTCGTCGTCCTCATTGACCACGGAACGACCGCACACGTGCGACGAGGCCCTTCACGACCTCGTCCGGCAGCTCGAACTTGGGCATCCGGCCCTTGCCGTTGATGATGGTGGCGGCGATCTCCTCGTCCTTGACCTTGGATTGCCAGTCCTCGCGGCCGAGGTCGGCGGCCTTGACCATGGCGCCTTGCGGGCCGTCGCCCCGGCCATCGGCTCCGTGGCAGGACTGGCACTGGCTCCGCCACGTCAGGTCCACGAGCCCGGAGGCGCCGCCGCCGTCGCCGCCGCTGACCTTCGGGCCTTGCTTCGCGCTCTTCTTCTCACCATCGTGGTCGCTCGCCGTCCACTCCTTGAGGCCGTCGGCCGAAGGGGCGCGGTCGCAGGCGACCAGACCGGCGGCAAGGCAAAGACACCAGGAAATGCGAAGAATCGGCCTCATCCGTCGATAACCCTTCTAGGCCATCCAGCGTGGGGGCGCGACATCGATCCTTGTCGCGCCCCATTCTCAGCGCTAGTAAACACAGCAGAAAGGCGCGGACCCCGGAGACGAGGCCGCGACCGCGAAACAATGTACGGCTCGAGCGGTTCTTCGCCCGGCGCAGCAAGCGGCGGCGGCACGAAGAAGGTCAC
>JAYTOQ010000665.1:0-4485 GCA_043747665.1 Polyangiaceae bacterium
GAAGACGCGGACTGCGCTCGCCGAGCTCGTCGCGCGCGCGGTCGAGACGGCGAGCCCGCTCTTCGAGAAGAAGGCGCAGCAGCTCGCGATCGATGTCCCGCGCGAGGGCTTCGACGTCGATGCAGACCCGATCCGCTTCCGTCAGGTGATCGCGAACTTGCTCACGAACGCCTCAAAATACAGCGGTCCCGGGGCCCACATCGCGGTGCGCGCATCGCACGACACCGACGACGTCATCGTCTCCGTCACGGACGACGGCATGGGCATCGCTGCCGATCAGCTGCCTCGCCTCTTCGAGACGTTCTTCCAGGGGCCACGTTCGCCGGATCGCGCGGAGGGCGGGCTCGGTCTCGGCCTCGCGCTCGTGAAGAGCCTCATCGAGCTGCATAGCGGCAGCGTCACGGCGAGCAGCGAAGGCATCGGTCGTGGGAGCACCTTCGAGCTGCGGCTCCCACGAGCACGAAGCACAAAGTCGATCCCGACGCCGCGAGCGACGCGCACGGGCGTCGCCGCAGCGCGTTCGTCGATCCGCGTTCTCCTCGTCGACGACAACACGGACGCGGTCGAGCTGTTCGGCGAATACCTCACGTCGGTTGGCTATGACGTGCGTACCGCACACGACGGCCCGAGTGCGCTCGAGGTAGCCGATGCGTTCCGCCCGAAGGTGGCAATCCTCGACATCGGCCTACCGGTGATGGACGGCTACGAGCTCGCGGTCCGCCTGCGCGAGCGCCTAGGCGATGCGGCGCCGCGTATGATCGCGATGACGGGGTACGGCCAGGAGCAGGACCGCGAAAACAGCCGCCGCGCCGGGTTCGAGCGGCATCTCGTGAAGCCTGTCGACGCGCACGCGCTGCTGGCGGCCCTCGAGCAACCGAAGGTGTAGCCCCGTCGCCATGAGGCCGTTGGCCATCGACTTGCTCGATTGCATTGGCAGTGGAGAAAGCAATGCCAACATTCTGTGTTCGCACGCGCTCGCTCCGAGCGCGCAGAGCGCCGCGTGGCAGCGCGTGTTCGAGCACGATCAGCGCGTCGTCGCGCAAGTTCACGGCGTGCGCGTCCTGACCCGACCCCTTCGTGCCTCGAGCGAGGCGCGCCTTTCCCCGGTGCGGCCAGGCTGATACAATTATCCTGATGCGGATAGAGGACCCGATCGGTCGCGTCCTCGGAGGCACGTGGCGCGTCGAGTCGGTGCTGGGGCGCGGCGGGACGTCCACGGTCTTCGCGGCGACACACGTCACGAAGCGGACACGCGGCGCGCTGAAGCTCCTCAACCCGGAGCTGTCGAACAATCCCAAGGTCGTGAAGATGCTGCTCTCGGAGGCGCGCTCCGTGGCGGCCATCGAGCATCCGGGCACCGTAAAGGTCCTCGACGAGGGAGTGGCCGACGACGGCTGCGCCTTCCTCGTGTTCGAGCTGCTCGTGGGTCAGACGCTCGAGGACCTCCGCCAGGAGCGCGGCGGGCGCGTGCCCCTCGAGGAGATGATGCCCATCGGCGATGCCGTGATGGACGCGCTCCGTGCCGTCCACGAGGCCGGCGTCGTGCATCGGGATCTCAAGCCGGCGAACATCTTCGTGCTCCAAGGCGGCGGCGTGAAGCTGCTCGATTTCGGCTTCGCCAAGCTGCGCGGCTACACCGCAGACGCCGCGCAGAACGTCTTCGGCACGCCGTCGTACATGCCGCCGGAGCAGGCGCTCGGCGTCGCGAAGAAGGTCGATGCGCAGAGCGACGTATGGGCGCTCGGCGCGACGCTCTTCCACGCGCTCTCCGGAGAATCGGTCCACATCGCGCAGCACATGAACGCGATGCTGCTCGCCACGCGCTCGTCGCGTCCACGCTCGCTCGCCGAAGCCGCGCCCGAGCTCTCGAGCAAGGTGGTCGCCGTCGTCGATCGCGCGCTCGCGTTCCTAAAGTCGGAGCGCTGGCCCGACATGGCGGCGATGCGCGGCGCATGGCAAGAGGCGCATCCGCACTGGCTGGCCACGCTTCCGCCGCCGCGCTTCACCGCCGATCCGGAGTACATCGACTCGTCGGCGCTCGAGGACGCCGCGCGCACTTCGAAGCGCTCTTTGTTCGACCCGCGCGAGCTGCTGAACGACTCGGTGACCAAGCTCCCGCACCCGGGCGCGCTTCCCGCCCGTCCGGTCGCGGTTCCAGTCGCCATCACCAAGGGCGGCACGCAGCCGACGTACGGCTCGACGCCTCCGAGTCGCCTGCCGCACGTGCTGATCGCCATCGCCGGAGCGCTGTTCGTGGCGTTCGTGATTGCCTCGGTCCTGCGCTGACCCGACCCGCGCCGCGGATCCGTGCCAGGCGCGAGCGCGACATGAAGAAGCGTTAATCGCGGGATGCCCCCTGGATGAAACCGCTGGGGCCTCCGTCCGACGAACAAACGCAGCACGACCCCGTACTCCTGGAGGTTCTCTCATGCGCTCCTTCGTCGCCGCCGCGCTCCTGCTCGCGGCCTGCGCTCCTGCCCGTCCTGCCGCAGCGGTCGCGCCGCCGGCCGCGCGCATCGTCCTCGTCCGCCCGCAGCCGGTGATGCGACCGCTCCACCTCGGGCGCGTCCGCAAGGCGGTCCCGGCAGCAAGGCCGGGCGCCGGTGCCGAGGCCGATCACTTCGCGCGCTTCAACCTCGATCGCATCAACGAGTACCGCGCGCGCGGGGGGCTCACGCCGCTCGTGCTCGACGCGAAGCTCTCCGCGTTCGCGCTCGAAGGCTCACGCGAGTCGAAGGCGGGAGGGCCCGCACACGGCCACATCGGTCACGCGTCGAAGGAAGAGTTCGAGCGCGCGGGCTTCACGAAGGGCTACTGGGCCGAAAATCAAGGATGGTCGTCGCGCGCCGCGAGCGAAGCGACGGCGAACGAGGACAAGCAGATCGCCGGCCTCCTCCAGGGCATGATGAACGAGGGCCCCGGCGGCGGCCATCACGACAACATCCTCGCGAAGGGCGCGCGAAGGCTCGGCGTGGGCATCGTCATGGACGCCGACGGCGGCATCACGCTGACGAACGACTTCGCCGCGGACTAGCTGGCTACACGCTCACGTACGAGAACATGCGGTGTCGAGCGGTCGCGGCTTCGGTAGCGACCTCCACGAGCTGTTCGAGCATCGTGGTGGGGAGCTCCGGCCAACCCAATCGGTTCTGCCACGCTCTCGCTAGCCTCGGGAGGTCGGCGCTGTTCAGGCCGGCGAGCGCGTTGGCGAAGACCTCCGGAATCTCGAAGACCCACTACTCCGCGTCTTCAGGGCCAATCAGGGCACGACGACCGAGCGCGGCAATCGCGTCGTCCGGCGCGTTCGTCATGAGCCTCATCAGCTCTTCGAGCTCCGGGCCGCCGAGCTTCCACGCGAACCGCCGTTCCCGTTTCACCAGCGTGTGAATCTGAGCTCTTGGGCAGTCGTGCGGCGGCTCCGAGAGGAGCTCGTGTTGCTTCACCAGGGTCTTTTCGCGCGTGTACGGATTCAGGACCTCCTTCTCGGCGAAGGCCCCGTACTGCGCCCTCACCCAACCCGGAGCCGCCTCTTCGAGTTGCTCCGGGGTCGCGGAAAAGAAGCTTGTCGTGACTCCCGAATTTGCCTCCTTTCCATAAGAGAAGCGCCATTCACGGCTCAGGAGATTAGCGAGCTACGCTGGTCAGGGGTAGTGGACTACCGGGCGCGTAGCACGGCGCGGTCTCGAAGGAAGCGGTCGTTCGCTTCTACTTGATGAAGCCGTACACGGCGACTGCGATGGCGAACGCCCAGAGCCCCACGGTGAAGCCCACGCCGGTAGGCCATGGCCGAGCAGGAACGCTGGCGACGAACGCCCTCCACGTTTCGTCTGCTCCGCGAAACGCGCGTCGCGGAACGAAGAGGGCCTGGTCTCGCACCTTGATCATCACGCCGGCGTCGAACATCCGCGCGTGCGTCAGCTCCGAGAGTGGGTACTCGCCAGCGTGGCCGCTGGCTGACTCCTGGCGAAGGCGGTCGGCGTCGATCGTGATGCGCGAGGCGCGCTGCTGTTGGGACAGCCGGGCGACGCTGCGGATCCTCGTTCCGCGTGAGCCAAGCGCGAGGATGATCCAGACGGACGCGATCACGGCGGCCGAACCGAGGGCGAACGCAGGCCCGACACGAGGGTCCGCGAGCCCGACGCCCGCATAAGCGATGAAAAATGCGACCGGCCAGCGGAAGAGACCGAGCGTCGAACCGGGAAGGGCCCTCGTTGCCGCGCGGAGATCGCTCTCCTCGACGACCCACTCAGCCTGCAGAGAAAACGGGGCGGCTCGATAGTGTGCAGGCAGCGACAGACTCATGCGTTTCACTCTACGTCATCGGGGACGCCAACCTTCCGACGCGCGCGCCACGACGAGAGCTTCGCGCGCTCATACGCGAGTTGGAGGTCCCGACGACACGTCCGGACGTCCGGACTGAAACGTTGACCCGCGCGACGCGAGGGGTGCTCGAGCTCTGGTCGGCCTGGGAGACGAGGCTTGTCC
>JAYTOQ010000666.1:0-3825 GCA_043747665.1 Polyangiaceae bacterium
TCGACCATCGCGCCGACCGGCAGGGCATCGACGAAGACGACATGATCCGCGTGCGCGAGCAGGGCGGCGCGAGGCGCGCGGAGATCGCCGGCTGGCGGCACGTCCCCGGCCCCCCACGGCGCTTCGGCATCGAGCGCGAGGACCGCAAGCGATGCGCGTGACGGTGCGAGCTGCAACGGCCCGTCGATGACGACGACATCGACGGGCCGCTCGAGCGCGCGCGCCGCGAAATCGACGGCCGATTGCCGCGTCGGTCCGACCACCACGCGCACGTTCGGCAACGACGCGAGGTCACGCGCGCATGCGAGGGCCTCGTCGCCGACGTCGGCCAGCGCATCGCTTGCGGCAACGACGCGCGACGCGGCGGGGCTCGCAAGGTACGCATGTCCGACCAGCACGACGTGCGCGCCGCCGCGCGCGAGCTCGCGCGCGCAGGCAACGGCGACGCGCGTCCTGCCCGAGCCGCCGAGCGTCGCTCCGCCGACCGTCACGATGACGAGCCGCGCTCCGTCCGCATGACGCTCGGGAATGCGCAGCGGCCTTGCGACCGCGCGGCTCGCGAATGCAGCGTGCGCGCCGGCCACGAGGCGCGCGGCCGGTCCCGCGAACGTCCCCGTCTCGAGCCAGCGCGCGACGGTGTTGCGAAGGGCCGGCGCGAGCACGTCGCGACGGTACACAACCCCTGTCCAAGGGCGTACAAGGAAAGGCGTGTCGAAGAAGACTTCAACCCCGATATCCACGGCCGACGGGCTCGATCCCGCGGCGCTCGCCGATCGGCAGCTCGCCCTCGATCGCGAGCGCACGAAGCGCTTCCCCGAGCTCTTCGTCCGCAAGCTGCAGCGAATGAGCTCGTCGCCGCTCGCGTACCTGCGCGGAGCGGCGCCGCTGTTCTTCGAGATCCTCGCGGCGCGTCCCGACCTCGCATCCGGGCCCGCCGGAGAGGGGTGGATCGTCGGAGACATGCACCTCGAGAACTTCGGTGCGTATCGCCCGGATCCGCTCGGCGCATCCGAGTCGAGCGACCACGAGCCGACGGCGAAGAAGAGCCGCGTGGTCCGCTTCGACCTCAACGACTTCGACGACGCGATCGTCGGTCCGTGGCGCTTCGACGTGCTGCGACTCGCGACGAGCTTGCTCCTAGGCGGGCGCGAGCTCGGCGCCAACGGTCTCGTCGCGCTCGAGCTCTGCGATCGGCTCCTCGACGCATGGGCACGCAGCGCGTTCGACAAGGAGCCCGTCCCCAAGGAGGTGCCTGCTCCGATCGCCGCGCTGATCGAGCAGGTGCGCGATCGATCGAAGACCGCTCTCCTCGACGCGCGCACCGCGGTCACCGCCGGAAAGCGCCATTTCGTGCGCGGTCCGCGCTACGCCGACCTGCCCGCGGAGGTGGTGAGCGCGGTGCCGGCCGCCTTCGAGGGATACGTCGCTGGTCTCAGCGACGAGGAACGACCGCACAAGGGCTCGCTCGAGATCATCGACTGCGCGCTGCGCATCGCGGGTACGGGTAGCCTCGGCAGCCTGCGGATCGGCGTGCTCGTGAAGGGCAAAGGCGGCTCGGACGGCGCGTGGATCTTCGACATGAAGGAGCAGGGCGACCCATCCGCGGCGGCCATCTGCGGCGCGCCGGCGCTCGTGCCCGCCGAGCGGGTGTGCACTGCGTTTCGTGCGAGCGTCGAGCGTCCTGCGCAGATGCTCGGTCACACGACGCTGCGCGGCTCGGCGGGCTCGACGAAGCTCTCGATGTTCGTGCGCAAGCTGTCGCCGCAAGAGGACAAGCTGAACCTCCGTCGCCTCAAGGAGCAGGACCTGCCGGGGCTCGCTACCTATCTCGGTGCGCTGCTCGGCTCGGCACACGCTCGCGCGGCGACGAAGGCACCGAAGCGCTGGGCCGCATCCGACCTCGAGGTCATCCGCTCCCACGCCATCGCGCTCGCCGGCATTCACGAGGCCGTGTATCTCGAGCTCTGCGAGCGGATGCGCCCGTTGCTGCCGAAGTGATGTCGACCTAGCGTCCGGGCCATGGACTACGTGCACCTCGGTCGCACCGGGCTCAAGGTCAGTCGCCTTTGTCTCGGCACCATGAACTTCGGGCCGCAGACGAACGAGGCCGACTCGTTCCGCATCATGGACAGCGCGCTCGAGCGCGGCATCAACTTCTTCGACACCGCGAACGTCTACGGCTGGAAGAAGGGCGAAGGCTGGACCGAGCAGATCGTCGGACGCTGGCTCGCGCAAGGAGATGGCCGTCGCGACAAGGTGGTGCTCGCGACCAAGGTCTACGGGACGATGGGCGACTGGCCGAACCATTCGCGCCTCTCCGCGATGCACATCGTTCGCGCGTGCGAGGCGTCGCTCAAGCGCCTCGGCACCGACGTCATCGATCTCTACCAGATGCACCACATCGATCGCGCGACCCCGTGGGACGAGATTTGGCAGGCGATGGAGACCCTCGTCACGCAAGGCAAGGTGATCTACGTCGGCTCATCGAACTTCGCGGGCTGGCACGTCGCCCAGGCGTGCGAGGCCGCACGAACACGCCATTTTCTCGGCCTCGTATCGGAGCAGAGCCTCTACAACCTCATCGATCGGACGATCGAGCTCGAGGTCATTCCCGCATGCAAGGCGTATGGCCTCGGCCTCATTCCGTGGAGCCCGCTCAAGGGCGGCGTGCTCGGCGGCGTGCTCAAGAAGCAAGCCGACGGAAGGCGCTCCAGCGATCTCGCGCAGAAGACCATCGCCAAGCACGGGAGCGCGCTCGAGAAGTATGAAGCGCTGTGCGAACGCATCGCGCTGCCGCCCGGCGACGTGGCGCTCGCGTGGTTGCTGACGAACCCAGCGGTCACGGCGCCGATCGTCGGGCCGCGCACCATGGAGCAGCTCGACGCGGCGATCCGCGCGCTCGACGCGAAGCTCGACGACGCCGTCCTCAAGGAGCTCGACGCGCTCTTTCCCGGCCCCGGCGGCGCGGCTCCCGAAGCGTACGCGTGGTAGTCCCTCCGGTTTGAGCTACGTTTCACCGGTGCGAATCGCTCCCTTCGTCAGTCGGCTCATCGCTCCGTGCGCCGCGCTCGGCCTCGGCCTCGCTGCTCTCGCCTGGCCGTCCACGGCTCACGCGAACGGACGCTTTCCCGAGTCGAACGCGATCTTCTTTTCGTCGACCGACGCCGACGTGGTCCTGCTTCGAACCACGTTCGGCCTGATCAGCTCTCGCGATCGCGGCAAGACATCGGACTGGGTCTGCGAGCGCGCCATCGGCCTCGCCGGTGTCGAGGACCCGATGTACTCGCTGACACCCGACGGGACCATCCTCACGTCGACGTCGCAAGGCGTTGCCATCTCGCACGACAAGGCGTGTAACTGGGAAGGCGTGTAACTGGCACTTCGCTGGCGGCCCGCTGAAGGACCTCTTCTTCATCGACCTCGCTGCGCGAACCGGCAGCGTGCTCGCATTCGCGAGCTCGTACGACGGCCAGGACGACGCGGGGGTCATCTTCTTCAAGTCGACGATCTTCGAGACCAAGGACGAGGGCAAGACGTTCGCGGCGCTGCCCGCAGCGCTCGCGCCTTCCCTGCTCGGCGAGACCGTCGACGTGACGGCCAGCGATCCCGATCGAATCTACGTGTCCGCGGTGCGCGACCCCGGCACCGCGGCCACGGCGTACCTGCTCACGTCGACCGATCACGGCAAGACGTTCGTGGAGAGCCCGGTTCTGCTCGTGCAGCCGGAGCACTCGCTGTTCATCGCTGCCGTCGATCCGCTGAATGCGAGTCGTCTCTACGTGCGGACGTTCAGCGCGGTCGACATGCCATCCCGACTGCTCGTGA